>NZ_JAKTNT010000009.1 GCF_022760925.1 Thermus hydrothermalis
TACACCCCTTGGCCTCTCTCTTGGGGTGGTCCAAATTTGGGGCAGCACTTCAGGATGGTTGACGGCCCAGGAACCAAGGGGTAAAATCTGCTTGGAAAAGCTTCCATAGGAGGTTCCATATGAGGCGCAGGGAGTTTCTCCAGAAGGCGGGCGTGGGTTTAGCGGTGAGCTTGGTGTTGGGCCCGTCCGTGGTGCGGGCCCAAGCGGGGCCCATCATCCGGGTGGCGGGCGATTCCACCGCCGTGGGGGAGGGCGGCCGCTGGATGAAGGAGATGGTGGAGGCCTGGGGGAAGAAGACGGGCACCCGGGTGGAGTACATTGACTCCCCCGCGGACACCAACGACCGCCTGGCCCTCTACCAGCAGTACTGGGCGGCCAAAAGCCCCGATGTGGACGTCTACATGATTGACGTCATCTGGCCGGGCATCGTGGCCCCCCACGCCCTGGACCTGAAGCAGTACTTTAGCGAAGCCGAGCTTAAGGAGTTCTTCCCCCGCATCGTCCAGAACAACACCATCCGGGGCAAGCTCACCTCCATCCCCTTCTTCACCGACGCCGGCATCCTTTACTACCGCACCGACCTCCTCCAGAAGTACGGCTTCCAGAACCCGCCCCGTACCTGGGCCGAGCTGGAGCAGATGGCCCAGAAGGTCATGGAAGGCGAGCGCAGGGCGGGCAACCGGGACTTCTGGGGCTTCGTCTTCCAGGGCAAGCCCTACGAGGGCCTCACCTGCGACGCCCTGGAATGGATCTACTCCCACAAGGGCGGGCGCATCGTAGAGCCCGATGGCACCATCAGCGTAAATAACGGCCGGGCCGCTTTGGCCCTGAACACGGTCCGCCGTTACGTGGGCACCATCGCCCCCCAGGGCGTCACCTCCTACGCCGAGGAGGAGGCCAGGAACGTCTGGCAGCAGGGCAACGCCCTCTTCATGCGCAACTGGCCCTACGCCTACGCCCTGGGCCAGGCGGAAGGGAGCCCCATCCGGGGCAAGTTCGCCGTGACCGTGTTGCCCAAGGGCGCCGCCGACGCCCCCAACGCCGCCACCCTGGGCGGATGGCAGCTCATGGTTTCCGCCTACAGCCGCTACCCCAAGGAGGCCGCTGACCTGGTCAAGTACCTGGCCTCCTACGAGGTGCAGAAGGACAACGCCGTGCGCCTTTCCCGCCTGCCCACCCGGCCCGCCCTCTACACGGATAAGGACGTTTTGGCCAAGAACCCGTGGTTCCGGAACCTCCTGCCCGTCTTCCAAAACGCCGTCTCCCGTCCCTCCGACGTGGCCGGGGCCAAGTACAACCAGGTTTCCGAGGCCATCTGGACCGAGGTGCACAGCGCCCTCACCGGCCGTAAGACGGGCGAGGCGGCGGTGCGGGACCTCGAGGCCCGCCTGCGCCGCATCCTGCGGTAGGAAGCCCCTTTCCCGGGGGGCGGTAAGCCCCCCGGGTTTACCCTAAAGCCATGCTTACCCAAAGGCAGGTCCGCCTGGCCTGGCTCCTGGTCCTCCCCACCCTTTTGGTAGTGGTCCTGGTGGCGGGCTATCCCCTGGCCCAGGTCTTCTACTGGTCCTTTTTCAAGGCCGACATCGCCTTCGTGGAGCCCCCGGAGTTCGTGGGCTTGGAAAACTACGTTTTCCTCCTCCAGGACCCGGATTTCCGCCAGGCCCTTTGGAACACGCTGAAGTTCACCCTAATATCCGTGAGCCTGGAAACCATCCTGGGATTGGCCATCGCCTTGGTCATCCACTCCAACTTTAGGGGCCGGGGCCTGGTGCGCGCCGCCATCCTCATCCCCTGGGCCATCCCCACGGTGGTTTCCGCCAAGATGTGGCAGTGGATGCTCCACGACGTCTACGGGGTCATCAACGTCTTGGGGGTCAAGCTCGGCCTCCTCTCGCAGAAGGTGGCCTTTCTGGCCCGTCCCGAGCTCATCCTCCCCTCCATCATCGCCGTGGACGTGTGGAAGACCACACCCTTCATGGCCCTTCTCCTCCTGGCCGGGCTCCAGCTTATTCCCGAGGAGCTCTACGAGGCGGCCAGCATTGACGGGGCCACCCGTTGGCAGCAGTTCTGGACCATCACCCTGCCCCTCCTCACCCCCGCCCTGGTGGTGGCCCTCATCTTCCGCACCCTGGATGCCCTCCGGGTCTTTGACGTGATCTTCGTCATGAGCGGGGCGAACCCTGCCACCCGTTCCTTGGCCGTCTACAACCGCCAGACCCTCATTGACTTCCAAGACCTGGGCTACGGCTCGGCCATCAGCGTGGCCATTTTGGCGCTCATCTTCGCCTTCGTCCTCCTCTACATGCGCACCTTAGGAAGGGAGGCCCTCAAATGAAAGCCCTTTGGCGCGTGGCGAACCGGGGGCTTTTCTACCTCCTGGTGGTCTTCATCGTGGTCTACAGCGTCTTCCCCTTCTACTGGGCGGTGATTTCCAGCTTCAAGCCCTCGGATGCCCTCTTTTCACCCGATCCGAGCTTCTTGCCCCTTCCCTTCACCCTGGAGCACTACAAAAACGTCTTCCTCCAGGCCAACTTTGGCCGCAACCTCCTAAACTCCCTCATCGTGGCCGGAGGGGCTACCCTGCTCTCCTTGGTGCTTGGGGTGCTGGCCGCCTACGCCTTGGGCCGGCTCCCTTTCCCCCCCAAAAACGCCGTGCTTTACATCGTCCTCGCCATGACCATGTTTCCCCAGATCTCGGTCCTGGGGGGGCTTTTCATGCTCCTAAGGCAAACCGGGCTTTTCAACACCCACCTGGGCCTCATCCTCACCTACCTCCTCTTCACCCTGCCCTTCACGGTGTGGGTGCTGGTAGGCTACTTCCGGGGGCTTCCCAGGGAGCTGGAGGAGGCGGCCTACGTGGACGGGGCTACCCCCTTGCAGACCCTCCTTCGGGTGATGCTCCCCCTCACCGGGCCCGGACTGGTGACCACGGGATTGTTGGCCTTCATCGCCGCCTGGAACGAGTACCTCTTCGCCCTCACCTTCACCGTGGGGGATGCGGTGAAGACCGTGCCCCCTGCCATCGCCAGCTTCGGCGGGGCCACGCCCTTTGAAATCCCCTGGGGCTCCATCATGGCGGCCAGTGTGGTGGTCACGGTGCCCCTGGTGGTCCTGGTCCTCATCTTCCAAGGGCGCATCGTGGCGGGGCTCACGGCGGGAGCGGTGAAGGGCTAGGCCAAGGCCCGCTCTAGGAGTTCCAAGGCGGCTTGGAGCACCGCTTCCAGGTGGGCTTCTCCCTGGAAGCTTTCGGCGTAGACCTTGGCCACGTCCTCGGTGCCGCTCGGCCTTACGGCGAACCAGGCGCTTTGGGTGACCACCTTTAGGCCCCCCAGGGGCTCCCCGTTTCCGGGGGCGCGGGTGAGCACCTGGAGGATGGGCTCCCCGGCGAGCTCTTTGTCCTGGATCTCCTCCGGGGAAAGCTGGGCCAGACGGGCCTTGGCCTCCGGGGCGATGGGGAAGTCCTTGCGGGCGTAATGGGGCCGGCCCAAGGCCTCGGCGAGGGCCTCGTAAAGGCGGTCTGGGGCCTCGCCCCGTTTGGCCTGGAGCTCGGCGGCAAGAAGCCCGAGGAGGATCCCGTCCTTGTCCGTGGAGAAGGGCCTCCCGTCAAAGCGCAGGAAGCTCGCCCCGGCGCTTTCCTCCCCGCCAAAGCCGAGCCACCCAGAAAGAAGCCCTTCCACGAAGTACTTAAAGCCCACGGGCGTTTCGTAGACCTCGCGGCCCAAGGCTTGGGCCACCCGGTCCAGAAGGGCGCTGGTCACGGCGGTCTTGCCCACCTTGGCCCCTGGCCAAGTGCGGGTGGTGTAGAGGTGGTGGACGGCGGCCGCCAGGTAGTGGTTGGGGTTCATGAGGCCCCGGGGCGTGACGATGCCGTGGCGGTCGGCGTCAGGGTCGTTGCCGATGGCCAGGTCAAACCGCTCCTTCAGCGCCAAAAGCCCCGCCATGGCGTAAGGGCTGGAGCAGTCCATGCGGATCTTGCCGTCGTGGTCGGGCGGCATGAAGCGGAAGGTGGGGTCCAGGGTGGGGTTCACCACCTCTAGGTTCAGGCGGTAGGCCTCCGCCAGGCGTTCCCATACCTTGAGGCTTGCCCCGCCCAGGGGGTCCACCCCGATCCTTAGGCCGCTTTCCCGGATGGCCTCGAGGTCCACCGCCTCCTTCACCTTCTCCACGTAGAGGCCGGCGAAGTCAAAGGGCTTGGCCCTTTCCTTGGCCGCTTTGAGGGGGATCCGCTTCACCCCTTTAAGCCCCTCCGCCAAAAGGGCGTTGGCCCGGGCCTCAATGGCCTTGGTGATGCGGGTGTCGGCGGGGCCGCCCGTGGGGGGGTTGTACTTGAAGCCCCCGTCCTCGGGGGGGTTGTGGCTTGGGGTGAGGAGGACCCCGTCCGCCTTGGCCTCGTGGCGGGCGTTGTGCTCCAGGATGGCTAAGGAAACGAGGGGCGTGGGGGTATACCCCTCCCCCACCTCCACGAACACCTCCACCCCGTTGGCGGCGAAGACCTCCAGGGCCGTGGCCCAGGCGGGGGTGGAAAGGGCGTGGGTGTCCTTGGCCAGGAAAAGGGGCCCCGTGGCCCCAAAGGAGGCCCTGAGGTCGGCGATGGCCTGGGCGATGGCCAGGACGTGGGCCTCGGTGAAGGTGCCCTTGAGGCTACTCCCCCGGTGGCCGCTGGTGCCGAAGGCCACCCGCTTTAGGGGGTCTTGCGGGTCGGGGGTTTCCTCGTAATACAGGGTGAGGAGTTGGACAAGATCCATGGCCCCATCTTAAAGGGGGAGGCTCGAGGCCTCCCCCCAGGACCGCCCCCAGGGCCTAGGGCTTAGCGGGGGTTTCCTGCGGAGCCTCCTTGGGCTTTTCCTCCGTTTTGGGGGTGAGTTCGGCCAGGACCTGGCTCAGGCGGTTCTCTATCTGGGCCTTCTTCCTGAGGTCCTGGATAAGCGCCTGGGCCTTGGCCTGCCGCTTTCTGGCGATCACCCCCTCGAGGGCCTCCTCCGCCACCTGGGCGTAGGGCTTCAGGACCTCGGCTTGGCGGTTCTTGATGAGGAGCACGGCGAAGGTGCCGTCCTCCAGCTTTACCACCTCGCTCACCTCGCCCAAAGGCCCCTCGGGGAAGGTTTCCTTCACCTTGAAGACCAAGCGGTCCAGGATGGCGGGGAGCTGGTTGGGGTTCACGGTGCCGTACTCCGTCACCGTTCCCTCCTGGGCCTTGGCCAGGGCCTGCAGGTCCCCGCCCCTCAAGGCGGCCTCGCGGAAGGCCTTGGCCTTGGCCTCGCTCTTGAAGACCACCCCTATCACCTCGGCGCTGGCGGGCACGGTGAAGAGGGCGGGGTTTTCGGCGTAGTAGCGACGGGCCTCCTCCTCGGTGGCGGTCACGTCCCGGGTGGCGTAGAGCACGTAGGCCTGGGCGACCTCGTCCTTGCTGCCGATGAAGGGCTTGCCGCTTTTCTTGGCCTCCTCCACCAGGAGTTCCCGGTCAATGAGGCTTTCCAGGGTCTGGGGCAGGAAGAACTGCACCGCCAGCTCCCCCAGGCCCTGCTGGATGAGGGCGGCGGTCTGCTGGTTGGAGAAGACGGGCTGGAGCACCTGGGAGAGGAGGATCTCCTGCCCGTTCACCTTGGCCACCACGGGGTTTTCGTAGGCGTAGGGGCTGTCCTCGGCGAAGCGCACCTGGGCCTTCTTGCGAAGCTCTTCCAGGTAGGCCTCGAGGGCCCCGTTCCCTTTGGCCTGGGCTGCATCCTTCTCCACCTGGTCCTTGACCTCCTCAAAGCTCGGGGCCTTGGCGGGGAGGTACTCCTCTACTTTGACCAGGTAGTAGCGCCCCCCGGCCTCTATGGGCCCCACCAGACCCGGACCCTTGAGGGCGAAGACCGCCTCGGCCACCTTCTCGGGAAAGACCACCTTGGTCACGGGCTTGGGCTCCGTTTCCCCAGGGCCTGCCCCCAAGGCGCCCCCCTGCTCCGCCCCCACCTTGGAGTACTGCTTGGCCAAGGCGGCGAAGTCCTCCCCGGCCTTGGCCTTGGCGGCGACCTCCTCCGCCAGCTTCTTCTCGTCCACCACGATCTGCCGCGCCTTTACCCGGGGCTCGCCCTTGTAGCTTTCCTGGTGGACCTCAAAGTAGAAGCGCACCTCCTCCGGGGTGGGCTTGGCGCTGGCCCGGACCTGCTCCAGGCGCTTTTGGATCTGGAGTTGCGTCTTGATCTCTCCCCTAAGCTGCGCATCGGTGAAGCCGATCTGGTTGAGGAACTGCTCGTAGGCCTTCTTCTCCTTCAGGCCGTACTGCTCCCGGATGCGGTCCACCTCCTTGCGCACCTCGGCGCTCCCCACGCGGATGCGGGCGGCGTCCTGCTTCAGGGCTTCGGTGAAGATCACCTGTTCCAGGAAGTGGGTGTCCACCAGGGTCTTCAAAAGCCCCTCTGGGTTGGCGGCGTAGAGGGGGTCGTTCCCCTGGAGCCTCAGGAGGTCCAGCTCGTAAACCGCCTTCCCGTTCACCCATAGCACAGGCTTGCCCCGCACCTGCTGCCCCGCCTGAGGGGTGAAGAGGAGGATGGCCCCCACGGCGAAGGCCAAGGCCAGTAGACCGAAGAGGATGGTGATGATCCGTTTGTTGATGCCAAACACTTGACCGCCTCCTCCTTAGCGTGCTAGGATAGCTCCCGCTGAGTGCGCCCGTAGCTCAGCTGGATAGAGCGTCGGCCTCCGGAGCCGAAGGTCAGAGGTTCGAGTCCTCTCGGGCGCGCCATTTTTCTTTTTCCACCCCGGAAAGCCCGTAGCACGAAGGGATTTTAGCACACCTCCCGTGAGAAACGGGTTTAGGATGGAGGGGTGTTGCCCCTCCTCCTCGCCTGGCTTCACACGGTAAACGACCTCTTCTCCAACTTCCTCACCCCCCTTTTGCCCAAGCTCATGGCCCATTTCGGGGTGGGCCTGGGCACGGCGGGGCTTCTCGTTTCCGTCTACTCCCTCACGGGAAGCCTCCTGCAGCCCTTCGCCGGCCTGGTGGCCGACCGGGTGGACCGGAGGCTCCTCGCCGCCTTGGGCCCGGTGTTGGTGGCCTTGGGGATGGGCTCCTTGGGGCTTTGGCCTAGGTTTGAGGCCCTCCTCCTCGTCCTGGGCCTTGCGGGGCTGGGTTCGGCCCTGTTCCACGCCTCGGGGGCGAGCCTCGTGGGGGAGTTCGCCCCGGCCCACAGGCGGGGCTTTTGGCTTTCCTTCTTCGGCTCCGCCGGGTACCTGGGGCTTTCCCTAGGGCCCCTGGTGGCCCTTTTCGCCGTGGGGGCCTGGGGGCTGAAAGGGCTCATCCTCCTCACCCCCTTGGCCCTTCTTCCCGCCCTTTTCCTCCTCCGCCTCCCCCCGGTGCGGCAGAGGGGAAAGCCCGCGGGGCTAAAGGACTTCCTCCGGGTCTTCCGGGGGGATGTGGCCCGGCTTTGGGGCATGGCCACCTTGCGGAGCCTGGTCTTCATGAGCTTTTCCACCACCTTGCCCTACTGGTACGCCCAAAGGGGCCTCTCCGATGCCTACACCGCCTTTAGCCTTTCGGTCTATAGCTTTTCCGCCACTCTAGGGGCCTTTTTGGGCGGTACGCTTTCCGACCGCTTCGGGCGCAAGGCGGTGCTCACCGGCACCCTGAGCGTTGGCCTTCCCCTCTACCTAGCCCTTCTCCTTTTGCCCCCGGAAAACCCCCTCTACCTGGTGCTCCTCGCCCTCACGGGGGCCCTGATGAACGCCGGCATCCCCGTGGCCGTGGCCTTGGCCCAGGAGCTAGAGCCCACCCAGACCGCCACGGTTTCCGGCCTTCTCATGGGTTTCACCTGGGGCTTCGCCGGGCTTTTTTACGCCCCCATCGGCCACCTGATTGAGCGCTTTGGGGTGATGCCCGTCCTTTTGGCCTTGGGGGCCCTCCTCCTGCCCGCCTGGGAGCTCGCCCGGAGGGTGCGGGGGGTGAGGCCCCAGGAAGCGTAAGATGGCTTTATGAGAATCCTCTTGGCCACGGATGGCTCCCCCCAGGCCCGGGGAGCGGAG
Organism: Thermus hydrothermalis; assembly: GCF_022760925.1. Lineage (NCBI taxonomy): Bacteria > Thermotogati > Deinococcota > Deinococci > Thermales > Thermaceae > Thermus > Thermus hydrothermalis. Next base: position 8,005 of record NZ_JAKTNT010000009.1, read on the forward strand.
GTGCTGGCGGAGTGGCTTGGCTACAAGCTCGGTGCCAAGCTGGTGATCCTCTTCGTGCGGGATGTGCGGCTCGTGCGGGTGCCGGAGCTTTTGGACTTCGGCGCCCTCACCATCCCCGTGCCCGTTTACCGGGAGGAGTTGGAAAAGGCCCTCACTGCCAAAGGGGAGGCCCTCCTCGCCCGCCTGGCCCAAAGCGCCCAGGAGGCGGGTATCCCCGTGGAAACCCTTATGGAAACCGGGCTTCCCCACGAAGCCATCCTCCGCCACGCCCGCACCGCCGATCTCCTCGTCCTCGGGCGGAGCGGGGAGGCCCACGGGGGAAGCTTCGCTGGCCTAGGGAGCACCGTGGACCGGGTGCTGAGGGCTTCCCCCACCCCGGTGCTTTTGGCCCCCGTGGACTACGTGGAGCTCACGGGGGCCCTTTTGGGCTACAACGCATCGGAAAGCGCCGTGCGCGCCCTGCACACCCTGGCCCAGTTGGCCAAGCCCCTGGGGCTTGCCGTGCGGGTGGTGAGCGTGCACGACGACCCGGTGCAGGCCTCGGCCTGGGCCCTCGAGGCCGAAACCTACCTCAAGGACCAGGGCATCCCCGCCGAGGCCTTGGCCTTTTCCGGCGACCCGGCGGAGCACCTCCTTTCCCTCCAGGGCCCGGAGGACCTGTTGGCCCTGGGAGCCCCGGTGCGGCGGCTCGTGCTGGGGAGCACGGCGGAGTACGTGGTGCGCCACGCCGTGGGCCCGGTCCTCACCGTGCGATAAGGGGTAGGGTCCCTTGGTATAATGGACCCCTAAAGGGAAAGGGGGTCCCATGACGGTACGCCAGGTGTTGCTCCGTAAGGGGAGCGAGGTCTACGCCATCCACCCCGAGGCCACGGTGCTGGAGGCCCTAAGAAAGCTCGCCGAGCACGATATCGGTGCCCTTCTGGTCATGGAAGGGGAAAAGCTTTTGGGCATCTTCTCCGAGCGGGACTACGCCCGCAAGCTGGTTCTCCTGGGCCGCTTCTCCAAGGACACCCGGGTGGGGGAGGTGATGACGCCAAACCCCGTCACCATCGCCCCGGAAGCGGACTTGTCCCAGGCCATGCGCCTCATGACCGAGCACCGGGTGCGCCACCTGCCCGTGGTGGAGGGGGGCAAGGTGGTGGGGGTGGTGTCCATCGGGGACGTGGTCAAGGCCATCATCAGCGAGCAGGAGGTGCTCATCGGGGAGCTCTCCCGCTACGTGATGGAAAACCGCTAGTCCCGAAAGAGCCAGTTGAGGACGAGGCTTACCAGGGAGAGGAGCAAAGCGCCCACCACCGCCTCGCCGAAGCCCTTCACGGAAAGCGCCGTGGCCTCCGCCACCAAGTAGAGCACGGCCCCGTTCACCACCAAGGTGAAAAGCCCTAGGGTGAGGAGGTTGAGGGGCAGGGTGAGGAAGAGGAGGATGGGCCTTAGGAGGGCGTTGGCGAGCCCCCAGATGGCCCCCGCCACCAGGTAGTCCAAAAGCCCCGCCCCAGGGTCAAACCGGACCCCCGGGTAAACGAGGGTCGCGAGCCAAAGGGCCAAGGTGTTCAGGAGAAGCCTCGCCAAAAGCCCGCGCATGCCCTTAGCCTAGCAAAGGGGCCTTGGCCTCCAAGCCGCTTCCCTGCGCAAGGCCCGCCTTCCAAAACCCTGGACGTGGATGCGGAGAATTGGCACCATAGCCTCATGAAGCTCCACGCCGCCGACCAGTACCTGGTGGCCGAGGCGGGGGTAGGCCTCCTCGCCGTCCACGAAGCCCTCGAGGGCACGGGCCTTTACCCCCCCTTTCCCCCGGTGGAGCTCCCCGGGGGGGTGGGAGGGCTCGTGGCCCGGGGGGGCTTCGCCCAGAACTTCTTCTTCCCCGCCGAGGTCCTGGGCCTCACCTTCCGCACCCCCAAGGGCCGGGTGGTGCGGGCCGGGGGGGTGGTGGTGAAAAACGTCCAGGGGTACGACCTGGTGCGCCCCTTCGTGGGAAGCTTCGGCCTCCTAGGGGAGGCCTTGGAGGTGGTCTTCCGCCTAAGGCCGGGGCGGGCCTCCCTGTTCCTCCGCCGCCCCTTTTTAGGGGAGTTCCCCGCCCTTTCCCCTTCCCCCCGCTTCCTCTTCGCCCTAAAGGAGGGCGAGGCCTGGTGGCTTTACGCCTACCACTTCGGCCACGAGAAGGAGGTGGCCCGCTTCCAGGAAGCCTTTGGCGGGGAGGAAGCGGGGCCCTTGGACCTTCGCCCCCTCTTCCCCCGGGGCATGGGGGTCGGGGAAGGCCCCCTAAAGGACCTCCGCTTCGCCTGGCGGGACGGGGGCGAGGCCCCCGAGGCCCCGGCCCTCTTCCAAAGGCTCGCCGCCTCCCTCTAGGGGCTTTCGGGGTATCCTCTAGGGGATGCGGGAGCTGGAAGAAGCCCTGGCCGCCATCCGCGAGGCAGAGGACCTCGAGGCCCTAAAAACCCTGAAAGCCCGGTACCTGGGCAAAAAAGGCCTCCTCACCGAGGCCATGAAGGCCCTGGCCCACCTCCCCCTAGAGGAAAGGAAAAGGCGGGGGCAGGAGCTCAACGCCCTCAAGGAAGCCCTGGAGAAAGCGCTAGAGGAACGGGCAAAAGCGCTAGAGGAAGCCGCCCTAAGGGAGGCTTTGGAGCGGGAGAGGCAAGACGTCTCCCTGCCGGGGGTGCGGCTTTTCCCCGGGGGGCTCCACCCCATCACCCTGATGGAGCGGGAGCTCGTGGGCATCTTCCAGGCCCTGGGCTACGAGGCGGTGGAGGGCCCCGAGGTGGAGAGCGAGCTTTTCAACTTTGACGCCCTGAACATCCCCGAGCACCACCCAGCGCGGGACATGTGGGACACCTTCTGGCTGGAAGGGAGCTACCGGGTGCCGGGCCCCTTGGGGGAGGAGGCGGAGGGGAGGCTTCTTCTCCGCACCCACACCTCCCCCATGCAGGTGCGCTACATGGTGGCCCACACCCCCCCCTTCCGCATCGTGGTGCCCGGGCGGGTCTTCCGCTTTGAACAGACGGACGCCACCCACGAGGCGGTCTTCCACCAGCTGGAGGGGCTCGTGGTGGGGGAGGGCATCGCCATGGCCCACCTGAAGGGGGCCATCCTAGAGCTCGCCCAGGCCCTCTTCGGCCCTGAGGCCCGGGTGCGCTTCCAACCCGTCTACTTCCCCTTCGTGGAGCCCGGGGCCCAGTTCGCCGTCTGGTGGCCGGAAGGGGGGAAGTGGCTGGAGCTTGGGGGGGCGGGGATGGTCCACCCCAAGGTCTTCCAGGCGGTGGACGCCTACAGGGAGCGCCTGGGCCTCCCCCCGGCCTACCAGGGGGTCACGGGCTTCGCCTTTGGCCTGGGCGTGGAAAGGCTCGCCATGCTCCGCTTCGGCATCCCGGATATCCGCTACTTCTTCGGGGGAAGGCTTAAGTTCCTGGAGCAGTTTAGGGGGGTTCTATGAGGGTGCCCTTCTCCTGGCTTAAGGAATACGTGCCCGAGCTGGAAAGCCCCGAGGTCCTGGAGGAGCGCTTAGCGGGGCTTGGGTTTGAGACGGACCGGATAGAGCGCATCTTCTCCATCCCCAAGGGCGTGGTCTTCGCCCGGGTGCTGGAGGCAAGCCCCATCCCCGGCACGGGGCTCAAGCGCCTGGTGCTGGATGCGGGGAGGGTGGTGGAGGTGGTCTCGGGGGCGGAAAACGCCCGGCAGGGCATCGGCGTGGCCCTGGCCCTTCCCGGCACCGAGCTTGGGGGGATGCGGATCGGGGAAAGGAGCATCCAGGGGGTGGTCTCCTTCGGCATGGCCCTCTCCCCCAAGGAGCTCGGGGTGGGGGAGTACGGCGGGGGGCTTTTGGAGTTCCCCTGGGAGGCCCTCCCCCCCGGCACCCCCTTGGCGGAGGCCTGGCCCGAGGAGGTGGTGTTGGACCTCGAGGTCACCCCCAACCGCCCCGACGCCCTGGGGCTTCTGGGCCTGGCCTACGACCTCCACGCCCTGGGCTACGCCCTGGAGGAGCCCAAGGCGGACCTGAAGGCGGAGGCCGTGCCCCTCCCCTTCGGGCTTAGGGTGGAGGACCCGGAAGGCGCCCCCCACTTCACCCTGGGCTACGCCTTTGGGCTCCAGGTGGGCCCAAGCCCCCTTTGGCTCCAACGGGCCCTTTTCGCCGCGGGGATGCGGCCCATCAGCAACGTGGTGGACGTGACCAACTACGTGATGCTGGAAAGGGCCCAGCCCATGCACGCCTTTGACCTGCGCTTCCTTGGCGAGGGCATCCTGGTGCGGCGGGCAAGGCCCGGGGAGAGGCTTCGCACCCTGGACGGGGTGGCAAGGACCCTCCACCCCGAGGACCTCGTCATCGCCGGCTACCGGGGGGAGGAGAGCTTCCCCTTGGGCCTTGCCGGGGTCATGGGCGGGGCGGAAAGCGAGGTGCGGGCGGACACGGAGGCCATCGCCTTAGAGGTGGCCCGGTTTGACCCCGTTTCCATCCGCAAGACCGCCCGGCGCCATGGGCTTCGCACCGAGGCCAGCCACCGCTTTGAGCGGGGGGTGGACCCCTTGGGGCAGCTTCCCGCCCAAAAGCGGGCCCTAAGCCTCCTCCAGGCCCTGGCGGGGGCCAGGGTGGCGGAGAGGATCCTCGAGGCGGGAAACCCCACGCCCCCCAAACCCATCCCCTTCCGCCCGGACTACGCCAACCGCCTCCTGGGCACCGCCTATCCGGAGGCGGAGCAGCTCGCCATCCTGAGGCGCCTGGGCTGCCGGGTGGAGGGGGAAGGCCCCTACCGGGTGACGCCGCCAAGCCGCAGGCTGGACCTCACCCTCGAGGAGGACCTGGTGGAGGAGGTAGCCCGGATCCAGGGGTACGAGACCATCCCCCTTTCCCTCCCCGCCTTCTTCCCCGCCCCCGACAACCGGGGGGTGGGCAGGCCCTACCAAAGGGAACGCCGCCTGCGGGAGCTTTTGGCGGGGCTCGGCTTCCAGGAGGTCTACACCTATAGCTTTTTTGACCCCGAGGAGGCCCCCCGCTTCCGCCTTCCCCCACCCCCTTTGCGGCTCCTAAACCCCCTGAGCCCGGAGAAGGCCGCCCTGCGCACCCACCTCTTCCCCGGCCTTCTCAAGGTCCTGAAGGAGAACCTGGCCCTGGACAAGCCGGAAAGGGCCCTCCTCTTTGAGGTGGGCCGGGTCTACGGGGTGGAAGGGGCTTTGGTGCGGGAGGAAACCCACCTGGCGGGCCTCCTCTTTGGCGACGGGGTGGGGCTTCCTTTTGGGGAAAGGCTTTCCGGCTACCCCCTCCTCAAGGGGCTTTTGGAAGCCTTTTTCGCCCGGCTGGGTCTAAGGGCGGAGGTGGAGGCCCACCCCTACCCCTTCCTCCATCCTGGGGTCTCGGGCCGCCTCCTTTTGCAGGGGGAGGAGCGGGGCTTTCTGGGAGAGGTCCACCCTGAGGTGCTAAAGGAGCTGGAGCTTCCCCGGGCCTGGGTCTTTGAGCTCCGCCTGCCCCTTCCCGAGAAGGCCTTCCGCTTCCAAGACCCTTCCCGCTACCCCTTGGCCCTGCGGGACCTGGCGGTGGTGGTGCCCGAGGCCACCCCTTACCTAGAGGTGGAGCGGGCCCTTTTAGAAGCGGCGGGGCCCTATTTGGAAAGCCTCGCCCTCTTTGACCTCTACCAGGGGCCGCCCCTCAAGCCCGGCACCAAGAGCCTGGCCTTCCACCTGCGCTTCCGCCACCCCGAACGCACCCTCACCGACGAGGAAGTGGACCAGGCCATGGCCCAGGTCTTCCAGGCGGTGCGGGAGCGGGGCTGGGAGATAAGGGGGTAGACTCTATCCATGCTCACCTGGGTGGACCTCCTGGCCCTTTTCAGCCTGGCCTTGGGCCTGGCCTTGGGCTTCCGGGGTGGGGTGGTGATGGGCTTCATGGGGGCGGGCCTGGCGCTTTACGTCCTCCTCGCCCAACTGGGGCTTTCGGGGTGGGGGGTGGCCTTGGCCCTGGGCCTGGGGGCGGGGCTATTGGGCAAGAGCCTACCCCTGCCCCGCCTCTCCCGGGGCCTCGAGGCCCTTTTGGGCACGCTCGGGGGGTTTCTTTTGGGCCTCTTCCTCGCCCTAAGCCTCTGGACGGGCTACCCCTGGGAAAGGACAGGGGCGGGAACCCTCCGCTACCCCGCCGCCACCCTCCCCACCCCCATCTACCAAGGGGTGGCGCAAAGCCCCTTCGCCCGGGAGGCCTTCCGCCTGGCCTGGAGCACCCCCTGGCTCCGCAAGGCCCTGGCCCTAGAGGGCCAGCACCCGGGAAAGGGAAAGTAGCGAGCGGTTGATGTCCTTGCGCCTTTCCACCGCCTCCTTGAGGGGGGTGAGCTCCACCTCCCCCTCCACCTCCCCCACCATGACCCCGCTCGTCCCGGCGGCCAGGGCCTCCACCGCCGCCGCCCCCAGGCGGCTTGCCAGGATCCGGTCCTTGGCCGTGGGGCTCCCGCCCCGCTGGATGTGGCCGAGGACCGTGACCCGGGCCTCCACGGCCACGTGCTCCCGGATGGCGGCAAGAAGCCCCGCCGCCCCTCCAGGGTAAGCCCCCTCGGCCACCACCACGATGGAACTGGACTTGCCCCGCCGCTGGGACTCCAGAAGCCCCTCGGCGATGGCCCTCGGGTCCACGGGCTCCTCGGGCACGGCGATGACCTCCGCACCCCCCGCCAGGCCCACGTCCAAGGCGATGAAGCCGGCGTTCCGCCCCATGACCTCTATGAAGAAGACCCGCTCGTGGCTCGCCGCCGTGTCGCGGATGCGGTCAATGGCCTCGAGGGCGGTGTTCACGGCGGTGTCAAAGCCGATGGTGTAGTCCGTGCCGTAGAGGTCGTTGTCAATGGTGCCGGGCACCCCCACCACGGGGATGCGGTGCTCCTCCATGAGCCGCATGGCCCCGCGGAAGGTGCCATCCCCCCCAATGGCCACCAGGCCCTCAATCCCCGCCTCCAGAAGCTTCCTCGCCGCCTTGGCCCGGCCCTCAGGGGCGAGGAACTCCTGGCTCCTGGCCGTGAGGAGGATGGTCCCCCCCCGTTGCAGGATGTTGGCCACGTCCCGCACCCCCAAGGGCACCATCTCCCCTAGGATCATCCCGGCGTAGCCCCGCCGGATGCCGATGACCTCAATCCCCAAGGCGTAGGCCTGCCGCACCACCGCCCGGATGGCGGCGTTCATGCCGGGGGCGTCCCCCCCGCTGGTGAAAACCCCGATGCGCCTCATCCCTCCTCCACCTCCTCCATGGAAAGCCGGTAGGCCTCGTTCCGGGGAACCCCCCGCTCCCGAAGGGCCTGGAACAGGGCCTTCCCCTTAAGCCCCTCCGCCCGGAGCTCCCGCGCCAAGGCCTCCCCCATGGGCGGCGGGCCCGCCTTGGGCCCGAGGACCAGGACGAACTCCCCCCTAGGCTCCCGGAAGCGCTCCAGGGCCTCCCTCAAGGTTCCCCGGAAGATCTCCTCGTGCACCTTGGAAAGCTCCCGGGCCACGGCCACGGGGTGCCCGGGGCCATAGACCTCCACGAGGTCCTGGAGGGTCTTGGCCAGGCGATGGGGGCTTTCGTAAAGCACCGCCGTCCTCCCTTCCCGGGCTAGGGCTAAAAGCCTCTCCTTGCGCTCCTTCCCCGCCTTGGGCAGGAAGCCCTCAAAGGTGAAGCGGTGGGTGGGCAGGCCCGAGGCCACCAAGGCGGGGATGAGGGCGGTGGGGCCCGGAAGCGCTTCCACCCGCCAGCCCCATTCTAAGGCCAGGCGCACCAGCTCCGCCCCGGGGTCGGAGATGCCCGGGGTGCCGGCGTCCGTGGCGTAGGCCACGTAGGTATAAGGGGCTAGGAGGTCCTTGGCCCGGCCCAGGGTGTGCTGGTCTAGCCTCAGGGTGGGGGTGGGGATGCCGTAGTGGCGGAGGAGGAGCCCCGTGCGCCGCGTGTCCTCGCAGGCCACCACCTCCGCTTCCTTCAGCACCCTTAGGGCCCGGAGGGTGATGTCCTCCAGGTTGCCGATGGGGGTGGGAACGAGGACGAGGCGCACGCTAGAGGAGGATGGGCCTCAGAAGGGCCAGGACCTGGCGGAAGGGGAGCTCGTAGACCGAGCCCGAGGGAAGGGTGAACTCCAGGAGGTCCTGGGCTCCGGGGAAGACCACCCTTCTTAGGGCCAAGACGCCCTGGTCGCTCTCCAGGTGGACCGTGAGGTAATCGGGCTCCAGGTTGGGCTCGTCCTCCGCCTCCTTCGGGGGCTCTTCCCCCACCCCTTCCTCCAGGCGGCGGAGGGCATCCCCAAGCGCCGCCTTGGGCACCCGCACCTCTTCCTCCAAGGTGCCATCGGAAAAGACCAAGACCGCCTCCTCCCCCTCGCCGTAGGCGGAAAGACCCCAAAGGGGCTCCTTCTCCTCCTCTGGAAGCTCCACCACCTCCAGGGTGCCGTCGGAAAGGAGGCGCAAAACGGCCCCGTAGGCCTCGCAGTCCAAAAGATCCCCCGCCTCGTACCCCTCTAGGTCCAGGGTTTCCCCGCACACCGGGCAGACCATAAACCCCTCCTAGGGCCATTCTATGCCGCAAAAGGCCCGGCCCCGGGGGCCGGGCGGAAAGGGCGTGGGAGGCTTACTTCCCGTAGCGGGCGATGCAGGCCTTAACCTCCTCCAGGGCGGCGGCCCGGTCGCGCCAGCCCGTGACCTTGACCCACTTGCCCTTCTTGGCCTCGAGGGCCTTGTAGGTTTCAAAGAAGTGCTGGATCTCCTGCTTTACCCCCTCGGGAACGTCGGCGATGTCCTGGATATGGTCTAGCCGCTGGTCCTCCGCCACCACCCCGATAACCTTGGCGTCTCCCCCCTTCTCGTCCTCCATGAGGAGGAGGCCCACCACCCGCACCTCCACCACCACCCCGGGCAAGAGGGGGTAGGTGGAGAGGACGAGGCCGTCCAAGGGGTCCCCGTCCTCGGCCAGGGTGGAGGGGATGAAGCCGTAGTCCCCGGGGTAGAACTGGGCGCCCGGTAGGACCCGGTCCAGCTTGATGACCCCAAGTTCGGGGTCGTACTCGTACTTGTTCCCGGAGCCGCGGGGAACCTCAATGACCATGTTCACCACTTCCGGCGCCTTCTCGCCCACGGGGAGGGTCTTCAGGTTCGCCATAGCCCCCCCATTATACGAGGGCCTCGGGGAAGTCCCCCACCAGGGCGTCCACCCCCCAGCGGGCCAGGGCCTGGGCCCGGGAGCGTTCGTTCACCGTCCACGCGAGGAGGCGGTAACGGCCCTTGAGCGCCCGCACCCTCTCCTCGGTGAGGAGGGAGGCCTCGGGGTGGAGCCATTCCACCCCCAGGCAAGGGGCCAGGGCCTCCGCCTCCTCCCGCTCATAGAGGAGGCCCAAGGGGCCCACCCCAAGACGCCTTAGGCGCACCAGGGCCAAGGGGTCAAAGGAACTCACCCAAAGCCTCCCCGAGGGATAGCGGGCGAGGAGCCTGGCCAGGGCCTCCTCCCGGCCATCGGTTTCAGGGGGAAGGCTTTTTAGCTCCACGTTGATCCAGGCCCCGGGAAAGGCCCGCAGGACCTCTTCCAGGGTGGGCACATAGGCGGGCAGCTCCCGCCGGCTAAGCTGGGCCAAGGGGACCCCGTCCAAGGAGAAGTCGTGGTGGACCACCAAGACCCCGTCCCGGGTGAACTGGACGTCCAGCTCAAACCCATCCAGCCCCGCCTCCAAGGCTTTCCGAAAGGCCTCTAGCGTGTTCTCCCGGGCAAGGTGGGGGGCGCCGCGGTGGCCTAAACGCAAGGGCACGGGGGGAGTATACAATGGGGCCATGGGCAAGTATGAAGAAGCCTTTTCCCGCCTGGGCGAAAAGGCCCTGGCCCGCCTCGAGGGGCCGGGAGGTTTCCTGGCGGTCACCGAAACGCACCTGGTTTTCGTGGACGAAGGGGGCGTGAAGCGCTTGGAACTCGCCCGCATCCGCCGGGTGGGCCGGGGGGAGGAGGGCACCCTCTTGGTCCAGGGGGAGGAAGCTTCCCTGCCCATTCCCTTGAAGGCCTTCCCCTTGGAAGACCTTAAGGCCTTTTTGGAGGGGCTAAAGCCCCACGTGGCCCGGGCCCGCAAGGCCACGAGCGCCCCACCCCCTACGCCGCCCAAACCCCCCGAGCCCAGCCCCCCTCCTGAACCCCCAAAACCCGCCCTTTGGGAAGAGGAGGCACCCCCCAAACGGGCCTCCGTGGAGCTCGCCCCAGAACCCGAAGAGCCCAAGGAAACCCCTTCCCTAGCGGCGCCGAGGAGGCGGGCCACCCCTTTGGCCCTGCCCCTGCGGGTCCTCGCCCTCCTCACCCTGGGCTATACCGTGGCCTTCGTGGCGCTAAACCCCGGGGCCGACCCTTGGGCCTTGGCCGGGGTGGTGCTCGGAGGGCTCGGTCTCGCCTTGACGGAGTGGTCCTTGGCTACCTCCTCGCGGTAGCCCTCTTGGCCCTCCTCAGCCTCTGGCCCAAGGTGGTCCCAAGCCCCAAGGCGGTGCGGGTGGAAACCTACGTTCAGGCCGCCTTCACCCCACCACCGCCCGAACCCATTAGCCTCAACCGGGCGAGCCTCGAGGAGCTGGAGTCCCTCCCCGGCGTGGGCCCGGTCCTGGCCCGCCGCATCGCGGCAGGCAGGCCCTACGAGCGGGTGGAGGATCTCCTCAAGGTGAAGGGCATCGGCCCCGCCACCCTGGAACGCTTGAGGCCCTATGTCCGCCCCTAGGGGAGGCTTGGGCCTGGGGCTTGGCCTAGGCGGGGTCTTGGGCGCCTTAGGGCTTCTTCATCCTTGGACCCTCCTCCTCGCCCTTCCCCTCCTCCCCCTCTTCCGCCTGCCCCTGGCAGCGGGGCTCGCCCTGGTGCTCCTCCGGGGGCTCCTCTTCCCCCTCCCCGAGCCCCCCTACGGGACGAGGCTAGAGGGGACCTTTGCCGTGCGGGGCGGCTTCGCCTCCGCCGAGGGGTACCGCCTCTACGTGCGCCACTACCCGCCCCTCGCCGACGGGGTTTACCGCCTCGTTGGGTACATCGCCCCGCCGGAGGACAAGCGCAACCCCGGAGGGTTTGACCAAAGGGGCTGGCTCCATGGCTTGGGCGTGCGGGGGGTGTTTCACGTGGAACGGCAAGAGGCGCTAAGCCCCCTGCCCGACCCCCGGGAGGCCTGGCGAAGGCGGCTCGTCCAGGGGCTCTCCCCGCCCGTGGCGGAGCTCGCCGAGGGCCTCGTCCTGGGGGACAAGCGGGGCCTCGAGGCGGCCTACGAAGGGTTTCAGAAGGCGGGCCTCGCCCACCTCCTCGCCCTTTCGGGCCTCCACGTGGGTTTTCTCTTGGGAACGGTCCTCCTCCTCCCCTTGGGGCGGTGGCGGTACCTCCTGGCCCTTCTCCTCCTGCCCTTTTACCTCTGGCTCGCCGGGCCAAGCCCCTCCCTGGTGCGGGCTAGCCTCATGGCGGGCCTCTCCCTCCTGGGGCTTTTCCTCGGCCTAGGGAGGGCCGGGGTGCTCCAGGCCCTGGGCCTGGCCCTCTTCCTCCAGCTCCTCCTCGCCCCCCACGCCCTCCTAAGCCTAGGCCTGCAACTCTCCTACCTGGCGGTCCTGGGCCTGGCCCTGGTCCTCCCCGCCCTGGGGCGGCCTTCGGGGCCTCGAGGCTATGTGGCCTTGGCCCTGGCAGCCTCCCTGGCCGCCCAAGCCTTCCTCGTCCCCCTCCTCCTCCACCGCTTCGGCTTCCTGCCCCTCCTCTCCCCCCTCACCAACCTCCTTGCCCTTCCCCTGGTGGCCCTCCTGGTCCCCTTGGGCTTCCTCAAGCTCTTCCTAGGGGGGCTCCTCGCTCCCTTGATGGAGCCCTTAGGGCAGGCCCTTCTCTACCTCGCCCAGATAGGGGCCAAGGGCCCCCTCTTGCGCTGGGGGGAGGTTTCCCCCTTGGGCTTCGCCCTCTACTACCTGGGGCTTTCGCCCCTCCTCCTCGCCCTCCACGGCCGGATGCCGGGGCGCAAGGCGCTCCTCCTCGCCTCCTTCCCCGTCCTGGCAAGCCTCCTCGCCGCCTGGCCCAAGCCCTTAGACCTCCACCTCCTGGACGTGGGCCAGGGGGACGCCCTCCTCGCCCGCATGGGCGGGGCGGAGGTCCTGGTGGACGGCGGGCGGGCCGAGCAGGCGGAAAAGCTTCTCAGGGCCCTCCGCGCCCTGGGGGTGGAGGCCTTGGAGCTCCTCGTGGCCACCCATCCCGACGCCGACCACGTGGGAAGCCTTCCCCAGGTGGTGGACGAGCTCCCCGTAGGCCTCGCCCTCCTCTCCCCCGCCTTCCCCCAGGACCACCCCCTGGTCCAGGCCCTGAAGGCGCGGGGCGTGCCCACCCTCTACCCGGGAGCGGGTAGCCGTTTCCGGGTGGGAAAGGGGGAGGTCCGGGTCCTCTGGCCCGCCCGCCTGAGCGGGGAGGACAACCAGGACGGCCTCGCCCTCCTCCTGGACTTCGGCCTGGGCCGGGCCCTCCTCCTCGCCGACCTTCCGGCGGAGGTGGAACGGGAACTGGGGGTGGACCCGGTGGACGTCCTCAAGGTGAGCCACCACGGCTCCCGCACGGGCACCTCCGAAACCCTGCTTTCCCGGGCCAAGCCCAAGGTGGCCCTGGTCGGCGTGGGCCAAAACCCCTTTGGCCACCCCCACCTCGAGGTCCTAAAGCGGCTTCGGGCGCACGGGGTCCAGGTCTTCCGCACCGACCGGGATGGGGCCGTGCGGGTCCTTTTCGGCTACGCCTGGTAGCCGAGCCGCTCCAAAAGGGCGGCGAGCTCTTCCGGGGAGCGGTAGTGGATCACCACCTTGCCCCGCTTCCCCCCCACCACCCGCACGGGCAGGCCCAGGTGCCGGGAAAGCTCCAAGGCCAAGGGGGAAGGCTCGGGGGTTTTCCGCTCCCGGGCAAGCCGCTCCCGCAGGGCCTCCGCCTGGCGCACGGAAAGCCCCTTCTCCAAAATCTCCCTAAGCCCCCAAAGCCGGTCCTCGGGCTCCAGCATCAGGAGGGCCCGGGCGTGGCCTGCGGTGATCCGCCCCTCCTCCAAGGCCGCCAGGACCTCCTCGGGGAGCTGGAGGAGCCTAAGGGCGTTGGCCACGGTGGAGCGGGCCTTCCCCACCCGCTTGGCCACCTCCTCCTGGGTGAGGCCCATGCCCAAAAGGGCCTGGTAGCCCCGGGCCTCCTCCAAGGGGGTGAGGTCCTCCCGTTGCAGGTTTTCCACCAGGGCGAGCTCCAGGGCCTCTTGGTCCGTGAGGTCCCGCACCAGGGCGGGCACCTCGGTGAGCCCCGCCAAGAGGGCCGCCCGGTACCGCCTTTCCCCGGCCACGAGCTCGTACCCGTCCCCCTTGGGCCGCACCAGGAGGGGCTGGAGGAGGCCTTTTTCCCGGATGGAGGCGGCGAGCTCCGCTAGGCTTTCCTCGGAAAAGCGGCGCCTTGGCTGTTGGGGGTTGGGGCGGATGGCGGTTAAAGGAAGGCGCACGGCGCTTCCTGAGGACTTGGGCAGGAGGGCCTCGAGGCCCTTCCCTAAGCCGCTAGCCTTCTTGGACACGGGCGATCACCTCCTCGGCCAGGCGGCGGTAGGCGTGGGCCCCGGGGGAGGTGGGGGCGTGCTGGGCGATGGTGCGGCCGAAGCTAGGGGCTTCCGCCAGGCGCACGTTGCGGGGGACCACCGTCCAGAACACCTTCTCCCCGAAGTGGGCCCTTAGTTGGGCCTCCACCTGTTGGGAAAGCAGGGTGCGGCCATCGTACATGGTGATGAGGATGCCCAGGAGGCGCAAGGAGGGGTTGAGGCGGCTCCGCACCTCGTCCAAGGTGGCGAGAAGCCCCGCCACCCCCTCCAGGGCGTAGTACTCCGCCTGCACCGGCACCACCACCCCCTCCGCCGCCGCCAGGGCGTTCAGGGTGATGGGGGAAAGGCTTGGGGGAACGTCCAGGAGGGTGAACTCGTAGGCCTGGTCCTCCAGGACCTCCCTTAGGGCCGTGGGCGCCTCGGCGAGCTCCACCGTGGCCCCCACCAGCTCGGGGGTGGCGGGAAGGAGGTGGAAGCCGTCCACCTCCTTCACCAGTTCCGCCAAGGCTTCTCCCTGGAGGAGGTGGTAGACGCCCCGCTCCGCCCGCACCCCCAGGCCGCTCGTGGCGTTGCCCTGAGGGTCCAGGTCCACCAGGAGCACCCGCCTGCCCATGCGGGCCAGGTAGGCGGCCAGGTTGATGGCGGTGGTGGTCTTCCCCACGCCCCCCTTCTGGTTGACCAAGGCGATCCGCCGCACCTTGGCCCTTAGCATAAAGGATGCTTCTCGGGAACGCCGGGACGCCGGGGGTAGCGGGGCGGGGTGGGGGCCTCCTTGTGGAGGACCACCAGGCACCGCTCCTCCCCCCCAGGGAGGGCAAGGCGCCGCACCTCCCCCAGGCGCCCGCCCAAGGTGGAAAGGGCTTTGGGGAGGGGTTCTAGCTCCTCCGCCACCCTGGGCCCCTTCTGGGCCACCATGGCCCCCTCCAGGGCGAGGAAGGGAAGGCCCAGTTCCGCCAACACGCACATAGGGGCCACGGCCCGGGCCACCACCCGGTGGTAGGCCTCCCGGTGGGCAGGCTCGTGGGCCAGGACCTCCGCCCTTCCCCAAAGGGCCTTGGCCCCCTTTAGCCCTAGGGCGGCCACCGCCTCCGCCACGAAGTCCACCTTCTTCCTGGTGGCGTCCAGGAGGACGATCTCCAACTCGGGACGCACGATCTTCAGGGGCAGGCCGGGAAACCCCGCCCCCGTGCCCAGGTCCAGGACCCGCAAGGGCCCCTCCCAAAGGGGCAGGACAAGGAGGGTGAGGGAGTCCAGGAAGTGCTTCACCACCACCTCGCCCTCGGTGCGCAAGGCGGTGAGGTTGGCGCGGCGGTTCCCCTCCAGCAACAGGTCGTAGAGGCGGGAGAAGGCGGGCACGTGGGGGCTTAGGTCCAAGCCCAAGGCCTCCCCCCCTTCCAGGAGAAGCCGCACGCCCTCCGGGCTCAGGCCCACCACCCACCCCCTTGTTTCACGGGAAACATCAGGCGAGCCTCCGCAGGTGGACGAGGAGGGCGGTGAGGTCGGAGTCGCGGATCCCCGGCACCCGGGCGGCCTCGGCCAGGGTGCGGGGACGGAGGCGGGAAAGCTTCTCCACCGCCTCCCGGGAAAGCCCCGGCACCTTGGGGAAGTCCAGGCCCTCGGGGATGGGGTGGGCCTCGAGGTCCCGCATCTTCTCCCTTAGCCTCTCCTGCCGTTCAATGTAGCCCGCATACTTGGCCCGCACCTCCACCTGGTAGGCCTCCTCCGGCGTCAGGGGAGAGGGGGGCGGGAAGCGCTCCGCCAGGGCTTCGTAGGTGTTCTCCGGCCGCCTGAGCCACTGGAGGCCGCTTACCCCATCTATCCGCAAGGCCTCCAGGCGCTTTAGCTCCTCCGCCACCCGCCGGTACTTGGCCTCCACCCGGGCGAGGTCCTCCCTGGGCCTCAGGCCCCAAGCCACCGCCAAGGGGGTGAGGCGCTCGTCGGCGTTGTCCGCCCGGCAGAGGAGGCGGAGCTCCACCCGGGAGGTCATCATCCGGTAGGGCTCGTCCGTGCCCCGGCCCACCAGGTCATCCACCAGGACGCCGATGTAGCCGCTTTCCCGCGGGAGGTGCACCTCGGGAAGGCCCAGGGCGTACCGGGCGGCGTTGAGCCCCGCCAAAAGCCCTTGGGCCGCCGCCTCCTCGTAGCCCGAGGTGCCGTTCACCTGGCCCGCGGCGAAAAGCCCGGGGAGGAAGCGGGACTGGAGGCCCCGGGTAAGCTCCGTGGGGTCCAGGCTGTCGTACTCCACGGCGTAGGCGTAGCGCTGGATCACCGCCCCCTCAAACCCGGGGAGGCTTCGCACCATCTCCTCCTGGAGCTCGGGGGGAAGGCTAGAGGAAAACCCCTGGAGGTAGACCTCGCTGGTGGCGAGGCCATCGGGCTCCACGAAGAGGAGGTGGCTTTCCTTGTCGGCGAAGCGCACCACCTTGTCCTCTATGGAGGGGCAGTACCGGGGGCCGATCCCCACGATGTCCCCGGCGTAGAGGGGGGAGAGGTGGAGGTTTTCCCGGATGAGCCGGTGGGTCTTGTCCGTGGTGCGGGTCTGCCAGGTGGGAAGCCTAGCGGCGTGGGGCCCTGGGTTTCCCGTGAAGCTCCCGGGCGGCACCTCGGGGGGGACCACCTCCAGACGCTCAAAATCCACGGAGTCCGCCCGGATCCTGGGGGGGGTCCCCGTCTTGAAGCGGCGGAGGGTGTGGCCCACGGCCTTTAGGCTTTGGGAGAGGAAGCGGGCTGGGGGCTCGCCCTGCCTGCCCGCAGGCCGGGAGCGCCGCCCGTACCAGACCACCCCGCCCAGAAAGGTACCCCCTGCCACCACCACCGCCTTGGCGGGGATGCCCCGGCCGTCCACGGTGCGCACCCCAAGGAGCCTCCCCCCCTCCACCCAGAGGGCCGCCACCTCTCCCCTCAGGACCTCTATGGGCCTTTCGGCCAGGATCTCCTGCGCCTTAAGGGCGTACAGGTCCCGGTCCACCTGGACCCTAAGGCTTTGCACCGCAGGCCCCTTGGAGCGGTTAAGCGTGCGGGTGTGGATGGCCGTGGCGTCCGCCGCCCGGCCCATGAGCCCTCCCAGGGCCACCACCTCCGCCACCAACTGGCTCTTGCCCGGCCCCCCCACGGCGGGGTTGCAGGGCATGGTGCCGATGCGCTCCGGGTTCACGGTGACCAGGGCCACCCGCACCCCCAAGGCCGCCGCGGCCCAGGCGGCCTCGAGGCCGGCGTGCCCCCCACCCACCACCACCACGTCGTACCCCATCCTGCCCTCCACTTTAGCCCAGGCCCTGGCGTAGAATGTACCCTCGGAACGCTGGGGGGTAGCCTTGACCCACGAGGCCGTTTGGCAACACGTCCTGGAGCACATCCGCCGCAACATCACCGAGGTGGAGTACCACACCTGGTTTGAGCGGATCCGCCCCCTGGGCATCCGGGACGGGGTCTTGGAATTGGCGGTGCCCACCTCCTTCGCCATGGACTGGATCCGGCGGCACTACGCCGAGCTCATCCAGGAGGGCCTAAGCCTCCTGGGGGCCCAGGCCCCCCGGTTTGAGCTCAAGGTGGTACCGGGAACCCCGGTGCAAGAGGACATCTTCCAGGCCGCCCCCTCTCCCGAACCCGTCCAACCCAAGCTAAACCCCAAGTACACCTTTGAGAACTTCGTGGTGGGGCCCAACAACTCCATGGCCCATGCGGCGGCGGTGGCGGTGGCCGAGTCCCCCGGGCGGGCCTACAACCCCCTTTTCATCTACGGGGGCGTGGGCCTGGGGAAGACCCACCTGATGCACGCCGTGGGCCACTCCGTGGCCAAGCGCTTCCCCCACCTGAAGATTGAATACGTTTCCACGGAAACCTTCACCAACGAGCTCATCAACGCCATCCGCGAGGACCGGATGACGGAGTTCCGGGAGCGCTACCGCTCCGTGGACCTCCTTTTGGTGGACGACATCCAGTTCATCGCCGGCAAGGAGCGCACGCAGGAGGAGTTCTTCCACACCTTCAACGCCCTTTACGAGGCCCACAAGCAGATCATCCTGTCCTCCGACCGCCCCCCCAAGGACATCCTCACCCTCGAGGCCCGCCTGCGGAGCCGGTTTGAGTGGGGCCTCATCACGGACATCCAACCCCCCGACCTGGAAACCCGTATCGCCATCCTGAAGATGAACGCCGAGCAACGGGGCCTACGGGTGAGCGAGGAGGTCTTGGAGTACATCGCCCGCCAGGTGACCTCCAACATCCGGGAACTGGAAGGGGCCCTCATGCGGGCCATCGCCTACGCCTCCCTAAACGGGGTGGAGCTCACCCGGGCCGTGGCCGCCAAGGCCCTTTCCGAGATCTTCGCCCCCCGGGAGGTGGCGGTGGCCCCAGAGGAGATCGTGCGCAAGGTGGCGGAGCACTTCGCCCTCCGCCCCGAAGACCTCCTGGGGGGCGGCAGGCGGAAGGAGGTGGTCCTCCCGCGGCAGATCGCCATGTACCTGGTGCGGGAGCTCACCCGCTCCTCCCTGCCGGAAATCGGCCAGCTCTTCGGCGGACGGGACCACACCACGGTCCTCTACGCCATCCAGAAAATCCAGGAACTCTCGGAGAGCGACCGGGAGGTGCAAAGCCTCCTCCGCCGGCTTAAGGAGGCCTTGGTATGACCCCTGTGGATAACCTGTGGATAACCCTGTGGATAACCGGGCTTTTCCTGTGGATAACACTGTGGACAACTTGTGGAAAACTGGGGCCCTCCTGGGGCCTGTGGATAACTGGCCAGTTATCCACACCTTATCCACAGGCCAGGGCCATTTATCCACAGGAGTTATCCACAAGCCCTTTTCCGTACAGGACGCGGTTTTTACCCTCTTATCCACATATCCACAGGCCCTACTACTACGACTACGATCCTTTTAAGTCTTTAAAAAAAGAAAGTCGTAGTAGCAGAAAAAGGAGGAACGGGTAATGCGTGTAGTCCTTCCCAAAAACCTGCTGGCTGAACGCCTCTCTTTCCTAGAGAGGGTCATCCCTTCGCGTAGCTCCAACCCCCTTTTCACCTACCTGGGCCTTGCTTTGGGCCAAGACGCCTTGGTGCTTTTCGGGAGCAACGGGGAGGTGGACCTCGAGGCCGGCCTCCCGGCCGAGGTCCAGGGGGAGGGGCGCTACCTGGTGCCCGCCCAGCCCTTTTTCCAACTGGTCCGAAGCCTCCCCGGGGAGCAGGTGGAGCTGGTCTTGGGGGGTGATCTGGAACTGGTGTCCGGCACCTTCCGTACCCGGCTCGCCCTGGCCCCCACCGAGGGCTACCCCGAGCTTTCCTTCCCCGAGCCTAGCCCTTCCGAGGCGTACCCTTGGCAGACCGCCTTGCCGGTGGAAGACCTCCTCCGTGCCCTTACCCACGTGCGCTACGCCGCAAGCCACGAGGAGTACCGGGCCATCTTCCGCGGGGTCCAGCTGGAGTTCTCGGAAAGGGGGGTGCGGAGCGTGGCCTCGGACGGCTACCGCCTGGCCCTTTACCAGCTGGAAAGGCCCCAGCCCTTCCAGAAGAAGGCGGTGGTCCCCGCCCGCAGCGTGGACGAGGTGGCGCGGGTTCTCAAAGGGGTGGGGGATGGGGAGGTGGTCTTGGCCCTGGGCCCAGGCACCCTGGGCTTGGCGGTGCGGGAAGGGGAGGGGTGGGTGCGCCTGGCGGTGAGGCTCATGGAGGGGGAGTTCCCCGATTACGAGCGGGTCATCCCCAAGGAGTTTCCCCTAAAGGCCACCCTCGAGGCCGAGGCCTTCCGCGAGGCCTTGCGGCGGGTGAGCGTTCTGGCGGACAGGCAGAACCACCGGGTGGACCTCTTCTTCCAGGAAGGGCGGGTCCTCCTGTCCGCTGAAGGGGACTACGGCAAGGGCCAGGAGGAGCTTCCCGTGGCCTTGGAGGGAACGCCCCTCGCCGTGGCCTACAACGCCCGGTATCTCCTCGAGGCCCTAGGGCCCATCTCGGGCCAGGCCGCCCTCTGGCTTTCCGGGGCCACGAGCCCGAGCTTGGTGCGCCCGGCGGAGGAAGGAGGGTACCAGGCGGTGGTGGTTCCCTTGAGGGTGTAAGCTAAGGGCCAAGGAGGCGTGAAACGCTTCCACGCCGCAGGAGGAAACCCATGACCACGATCGTGAGCGTCAAGGCGCGGGAAGTGTTGGACTCCAGGGGCTTTCCCACGGTGGAGGCCGAGGTGGAGCTGGAAGGGGGTGCCCGGGGCCGGGCCATGGTGCCCTCCGGGGCCTCCACGGGCACCCACGAGGCCTTGGAGCTTCGGGACGGAGGGAGGCGCTACCTGGGCAAGGGGGTGCGCCGGGCGGTGGAGAACATAGAGGGGCGCATCGCCCCCGAGCTGATCGGCCGGGACGCCTTGGACCAGGAAGGGGTGGACCGGGCCATGCTGGAGCTGGACGGCACCCCCAACAAGGCCAACCTGGGGGCGAACGCCATCCTGGCCGTTTCCCTGGCCACCGCCCGGGCGGCGGCGGAGGCTTTGGGGCTACCCCTTTACCGCTATTTGGGTGGGATCCAAGGGGTGGTCCTGCCCGTTCCCCTCATGAACGTGATCAACGGGGGAAAGCACGCGGACAACCGCCTGGACTTCCAGGAGTTCATGCTGGTTCCCGCCGGGGCGGAAAGCTTCGCCGAGGCCTTGCGGATGGGGGCCGAGGTCTTCCACGCCCTCAAGGGGGTTTTGCGGGAGCGGGGCTACAGCACCAACGTGGGGGACGAGGGGGGCTTTGCCCCCGACCTAAAGCGCAACGAAGAGGCGGTGGAGCTTCTCCTCCTCGCCATTGAGCGGGCGGGGTACACCCCAGGGGAGGAGGTTTCCTTGGCCCTGGACCCGGCGGCGAGCGAGTTCTACCGGGACGGCAAGTACCACCTGGAAGGGGAAGGGAAGGTCCTCACCTCCGAGGAGATGGTGGCCTTCTGGGCCTCCTGGGTGGAGAAGTACCCCATCCGCTCCATTGAGGACGGCCTGGCGGAGGACGACTGGGAGGGGTGGCGGCTTCTTACGGAAACCTTGGGCAACCGGGTGCAGCTCGTGGGGGATGACCTTTTCGTCACCAACCCCGAGCGGCTTCGCCAGGGCATTGAGCGGGGGGTGGCCAACGCCATCCTGGTCAAGGTGAACCAGATCGGCACCCTTTCCGAGACCCTCGAGGCCATCCGCCTGGCCCAGCGCTCCGGCTACCGGGCGGTGATCAGCCACCGCTCGGGGGAGACCGAGGACAGCTTCATCGCCGATTTGGCGGTGGCGGTGAACGCCGGGCAGATCAAGACGGGCTCCCTTTCCCGCTCCGACCGCCTCGCCAAGTACAACCAGCTCCTGCGCATTGAGGAGGCCCTGGGCGGGGCGGCCCGCTACCTCGGTTATGGGGCCTTTTAAGCGCACCAAGATCGTGGCTACCCTGGGGCCTGCCTCCAGCACCAAGGAGGTGATCCGGGCCATGGCGGAGGCGGGGGTGGACGTCTTCCGCTTGAACTTCAGCCACGGCACCCCGGAGGACCACGGGAAGCGGGTGGCCCTGGTGCGGGAGGTGGAGGAGGAGCTGGACAAGAGCTTGGCCATCCTCCAGGACCTCCAAGGCCCCAAGATCCGCGTGGGCCGCTTCAAGAAAGGGCGGGTGGAGCTCAAGGCGGGCCAAGCCTTCGTCCTCACCCGGAGGCCCGTGGAGGGGGACGAGACCCAGGTCTCCATCAGTTACCGTGGCCTGCCCGAGGATGTGGTTCCCGGACAGGCCCTCCTCCTGGACGATGGCCGGATCCGCCTCCGGGTGGAGAGGGTGGAGGGGGACGAGATCCACACCGTGGTGGAGGTGGGGGGCGTCCTCTCCGACCACAAGGGGATTAACGTTCCCGGGGCCGACCTTTCCATCCCCGCCCTCTCCGAGAAGGACATCCAGGACCTGGCCCTGGGGGCCGAGCTTGGGGTGGACTGGGTGGCGGTTTCCTTCGTGCGCACCCGGGACGACCTCCTCCTCGCCCGGCACTACCTTTCCCGCTACGGCTCCCGGGCCAAGCTCATGGCCAAGATTGAGAAGCCCTCCGCCGTGCAGCGCTTTGAGGAGATCCTGGAGGAGGCGGACGGCATCATGGTGGCCCGGGGGGACCTGGGGGTGGAGATGCCCCTGGAGGAGGTTCCCATCGTGCAAAAGCGCCTCATCCTGAGGTGCATCGCCGCCGGGAAGCCCGTGATCACCGCCACCCAGATGCTGGAGTCCATGGTGCAAAACCCAAGCCCCACCCGGGCGGAGGCCTCGGATGTGGCCAACGCCATCTTTGACGGCTCGGATGCGGTGATGCTTTCTGCCGAAACCGCCGCCGGGGCGTACCCCGTGGAAGCGGTGGCCATGATGGCCCGCATCGCCAGGGCGGTGGAGGCTTCCCCGGAGTTTTTGCAGAAGCTCAACGTGCTCCGCCCCGCACCCACCCCCACCACCCAAGACGCCATCGCCCAGGCGGCGGACGACATCGTGGAGGCGGTGGGGGCCCGGGCCGTGGTGGTCTTCACCGCCACCGGGGGCTCGGCCCGGCGTGTGGCCCGCACCCGGCCCCAGGTGCCCATCCTGGCCCTCACCCCAAGCCCCGAGGTGAAGCGGCAACTGGCCCTGGTCTGGGGCGTCCTGCCCCGCCTGGCCCCGGACCCAGAGGACACGGACGACATGGTGCGGATTGCCCTGAGGGAGGTGAAGGCCCTAGGCCTGGCTCAGGTGGGGGAGCGGGTGGTCATCGCCGCCGGGGTCCCCTTTGGCGTGCGGGGGACCACCAACCTGATCCGGGTGGAGCGGGTGAGCTAAAAGGGCCCGGGGCCAAGGGGCCCCGGGGGGAGGGAGTTACACCGGTCTATTTGACCGGGGGACGGGACTTGAGCACCTCCTGCGGGGAGAGGGGTTTGGCCCTTTGGGCCTTCACCTCCTGGGCGGTGATGGGTTTGGCCTTGGACTTGGCGAAGGTGGTGAGGACGTGGTTCAAGAGGTTCGCCACCTCCTCGTCCTTCAGCTGCCGGAAGGGGGGCATGACCCCGTTGTAGGCCTTGCCTTCCACGGCGAGGGGGCCCTGGAGGCCGTAGAGGACCACCCGGATGAGGTACTCTCGGCCCCCCTTGGCCTGGACCACCTTGTCCAGGTGGGTGAGGGGCGGGAAGGCCCCGGGGATGCCCTGGCCCGTGGCCTGGTGGCAGCTTTGGCAGTTGGCGGAGTAGAGCTTGGCCCCCGGGCTTTGCCCGAGCGCGAATAGGCCGGCGAGGAAAATAAGAGGCAAAAGGCGCCGCATGGCTCCAGGATAGGAGGACTGCGCCGGCCTACGCCAGGGGCATTTGTCCCCAGGTTTTGGGGATGTGGGCGCAACGGGGGTCCGAGGCCAGGTAGTCCCCGGTTTCCGCATAGGCCCGGGCCCGGCTACCCCCGCAAATCTCCCGGTACTCGCAAACCCCGCACTTGCCCTTGAGCAGGGCTTTGTTGCGTAGCGCCTGGAAGAGGGGGCTTTCGCGGTAGATGGCCAAAAGGGGCTTTTCCCGCACGTTTCCGGCGGGAATGGGGAGGAAGCCCGAGGGGTAGACCTCCCCGTTGGCGGCCACGAAGACGAAGCCGAAGCCATCGGAAAGGTGGACGCCCCGCCCTTCCCCCACCAAGGCCCCGTCCTCTCCCCCCTCCCTCCTTCGGCGCTCTAGAACGAGGCGGCGGAACATGGGGCCTTCCGTGGTGCGCACCTTGAAGGGGTAAAGGCGGGAGAGGTCGTAGAGGAGGTGCATCACCTCCTCGTACTCCTCGGGGGAGAGTTGCTCCAGCAAGGCTCCCCGGCCCACGGGCACCAGGAAGAAGACCTCCCACGTGGCCACGCCCTTTTCCGCCAGGATCTCGGCGATCCCGGGAAGCTCCCTTGCGGTGCGCCGGGTCACGGTGGTGTTCACCTGGGTCATGAGGCCCACCTCTTGGGCCCAGGACAGGGCCTTTAGGGCCAGGGCGAAGGTGCCCGGCACCCCGCGGAAGCCGTCGTGGGCCTCGGGGCTTGCCCCGTCCAGGGAAATGGCCATCTGGTGGACGCCGAGCTCCCGGAAGCGGGCCACCACCTCCCGGGTGAGCCTCGGGGTGACGGCGGGGGTGATGCCCACCTTGAGGCCTAGGCGCTGGGCTTCCTCCAGGAGGAGGAAGAGGTCGGGGCGGGCCAGGGGGTCGCCCCCGGTGGGGAGGAGGATGGGCTTGGGGGTGTAGGTGGCGAGTTCCCGGAGGAGCTTAAGGCCCTCCTCGGTGGAGAGCTCGTCGGGGAGGGGTTCGGGCACGGCGGAGGCCCGGCAGTGCTGGCAGGCGAGGAGGCAGGCCCGGGTCATCTCCCAGGCCACCAAGAGGGGGAAGCGGTGGAGGTCGGGCTTCATGCCCTTAGCCTAGGACAGGGGAGAAGGGCAGGTGTCCCTAGCGGGGAAGGGTGAGGCGGTAGGTGAGGGTCTTGGCTTCGTGAGGGTTTAGGGGAAGCTCCAGGCGGTAGCCCTCGGGCAGGAGGGTGGCCCCGGGGAAGTCCAGGCGGAAGGGTTTGGGAAAGGTTTCCGCAAGGAATAGGGTGAGGGGGTAGGGATAGGGGTTTTCCAGGCGGGTTTCCACCAGGTAGGTGGCCTCCTTCTCCGACTGGGCGAGGAGGCGGACGGCGCGCCCAAGGCGCGCCCTCAGGTCCTGCCCAAGCCAGATCTCGGCCTGGTTGCCCTCGAGGGTGGCAGGAAGGCGGCCCTGGCCCAGGAAAAGGCCCTCCTCCACCACCTCCAAGGCCCCAGGGGCCAAGGGAAAGGGGGCTTTGAAGCGGTAGCCCCGTTCCAGGGGGATGGAGGCCTCGGTGCGGAAGGGGCCCTGGTAGCGGAGGAGCCGGGTGGGGGCCACCTCGGCCCTTCGGAAGGGGATTTCCGTGGTGCCGGGAAGAAGCTTTCTCGGCATAAGCTCGTAGCGGAAGAGGCCGAAGGGGCTTTCCTGGGCTTCCCCGAAGGTGCGGAAGGCGGCTTCGGGGAGGGCTTTGGCCGGAAGGAGGTTCACCTCCCCCGCCAGAAGGACGAGGCGTTCCGCCGGCAGGGCTTCCCCTTCCAGCCGAAGCCTGGCCCAGGCGGTGAGCCTGCCCTCCTCGAGGGTGTAGAAGACCTCCCCGGAAAGCCCGGTGTAGAGATAGCGGAGCCAGGCCCTCCCCTCCCCCCGGTAGCGGAAAAGCACCGCCGTACCCTGGAAAAGCCTTTCCTCCTCCTCCACCCCGAGGAGGCGCAACGAGCCCGGCACCATGCGGCCAAGCTTTTCCCCCGCCAGGTACACCCAGGCGGAAGGGGGAAGGAGCACGGGCTCCTTCACCTCGGCAAAACCGGGGTAGACCACCACCTCCTGGGCCAAGGCTCCAAGGAGGAAGAGCCCTAAAGCGGCGAGCTTTCTCATACCCCCAGTTTACGGGCCAAGGCCTCCACCCGCTCCCTGGGAAGCGGCTCCCCGTGGCCGGGGTAGACCCGCTGGGCCCCCAGGTCCAGGATCTTGCGCACCGTTCTCTTCGCCAGGGCGTGGTCCTCGTTGATGAAGCGGGGCGGGAGGCCCTTGCCCCTTAAGGCGTCCCCCGCCAAAAGCACCCCTTCCCGGAAGAGCCCCACCTGCCCCAGGGTGTGGCCGGGGAGGTGGACCACCCGCCAGCCCGCAAGGGCCGTCCCTTCCTCTGCGGGGCGGAGGGCCTCCTTGGGGAGAGGGGGGGCCAGGTTGGCGAGCCGGCGGCCCAGGAGGGGGATGGGAAGGGG
The DNA here is from genome assembly GCF_022760925.1 of Thermus hydrothermalis. Classification (NCBI taxonomy): domain Bacteria; kingdom Thermotogati; phylum Deinococcota; class Deinococci; order Thermales; family Thermaceae; genus Thermus; species Thermus hydrothermalis. Next base: position 33,227 of record NZ_JAKTNT010000009.1, read on the forward strand.
CGGGCGGGGCTTTTCTCCCGTGAGGTAGGGCCACTCCAGGGGGTGGGCGAACACGGGCACCCCATACTGCTCCCAAAGGGCCCTCGCCCCCCCGGCGTGGTCCAGGTGGTGGTGGGTGAGGAAGAGGAAAAGGGGCGGGGAACCTAAGAGGGAGAGGAGTTTCCCCGCCTCCCAAGGGAGCCCGGCGTCCACCAGGAAGTAGCCCCCCTCCGCCTCCACGCGGTAAAGGTTGGCGGCGAAGGCCAGGCGCTCAGGCCCGTTCATGGACGGGGGCGAGGCCCATCTCCGCCAGGGCCCGGCGGATCCCTTCGGGGTCAATGCCCGCCTGGCGGTGCAGGCTCGGGATGGTCCCGTGCTCAAAGAAGCGGTCGGGAAGCCCCAAGACCTTGACCTCGGGCTTTAGGCCCATCTCGTTAAGGGCCTCCAGAACGGCGCTCCCAAAGCCACCCATCCTCTGGTGGTCCTCCACGGTGAGGAGCTTGTAGCGGGCGAGCCGCCGCAGCATCTCCCGATCCAGGGGCTTGAGGAAGCGGGCGTTGACCACGCCCACCCGGGGGTCGTCCCCTGCGGCCTCGAGGGCGTACCGCAGGGTCTTGCCGAAGGCGAGGATGTAGGCTTCCTTTCCCTCCTTCACCACCTCCCACTTCCCCCAAGGGATGTCCGGCCACACCCCTTCCGGGGCCCTTTCCACGTTGTCCCGGGGGTAGCGGATGGCCACGGGGCCTCCCACCTCCAGGGCTTTCTTCAGCATGGCCCGAAGCTCCAGGGCGTCCTTGGGGGCGGCGATCTGCAGGTTGGGGATGGTGCGCAGGTAGGCGATGTCAAAGACCCCGTGGTGGGTGGCCCCGTCCGCCCCCACGATGCCCGCCCGGTCTATGGCGAAGACCACGGGGAGGGCTTCTATGGCCACGTCGTGGATCACCTGGTCGTAGGCCCGTTGCAGGAAGGTGGAGTAGATGGCCACCACAGGCTTCATGCCCCTTAGGGCCAGGCCCGCTGCCGTGGTCACCGCCACGTCCTCGCAGATGCCCACGTCCAGGTAGCGCTCGGGGTGCTCCAGGGAGTAGCGCACGAGCCCCGACCCCTCCCGCATGGCCGGGGTGATGACGAAGAGCCTGGGCTCCAGGTGGGCGAGCTCGGTGACGGCGTCCCCGAAAGCCTGGCTCCAGGAGTAGCCCTTGGAAACCTTCTCCGGCTTCTTGGGGTCAAACCCTGGGGGGCCGTGCCAGTAGATGGGGTCGGCCTCCGCCACCTTGTACCCCTTGCCCTTCTTGGTGACCACGTGGAGAAGGGTGGGGCCCTCCAGGGCCTTGAGGTGCTCCAGGATGTGCACGAGGCCCTTCAGGTCGTGGCCGTCCACGGGGCCGATGTAGCGCAGGCCCCAGGCGTAGAAGGGGTTTTCCTGGTGGAGGATGAGCTTGGCCGCTTCCTTCGCCCGGTCCACCAGGCCAAAAAGCTGGGGAGAGATGCGCTCTAGGACGTTTCTCCCCAGCTTTTCCATGTCGTGGACCCACTTCCTAATTTGGAGCTCTTTGAAGTACTTGTTGAGGGCCCCCACGTTCTCGGAGATGCTCATCTCGTTGTCGTTCAGGATGATGAGCATCCGCTTTTGCAGCTCCCCGATCTTGTTCAGCGCGGCAAGGGCCATGCCCCCGGTGAGGGCCCCGTCCCCGATCACCGCCACCACGTGGTAGTCCTCCCCCTGGAGGTCCCGGGCGATGGCCATGCCCAGGGCGTGGGCCAAGGAGGTGGAGGCGTGGCCAGCGGTGATGGCGTCGTGTTCGGACTCGGAAACCTTGGTGAAGCCGGAGATGCCCCCTTCCTGCCTCAGGGTGTGGAAGCGGTCCTTCCGCCCCGTGACCAACTTGTGGGCGTAGGCCTGGTGGCCCACGTCAAAGAGGATGCGGTCTTTGGGGGAGTGGAAGACGCGGTGTAGGGCCAGGATCAGCTCCACCGCCCCCAGGGAGCTTGCCAGGTGCCCGCCGTTTTGCGCCGTGACCCGGATGATCTCGCTCCGGATCTCCTCGGCTAGTTCCTGGAGTTCCTCCAGGCTAAGCCGCTTCAGGTCTTCGGGGTCGTTTACCCTATCCAGGACCATACCCACCTCACTGGAAGTTGCGCTCCACCAGGATGCGCCCCTCCCGGGTGCGCACCTCCCCCACCCGGGGGGCGAACCAGACCTCGTAGGCGGTCTGGCCCGCCTGGTCCTGGTAGACCTGGCGGATGCGCAGGATGCGGAAACTCCCCGCAGGAAGGCGCACTTCCCGTTCCTCTAAGACCTCCATGCTGTAGTCCAGACGGCCTTGGGCCAAAGGCTCCCGGCCTGTGGGGGAGAGGAGCTCCACCTTCACCTCCACCCTTCCCCCCCAGCGGTAGCCCGGGGCGAGGAGGCCCTCCGGGGGGTACTCCAGGACGGGCGGGGTGAAGACCACCCGGGCCGAGGGGTCCTGGAAGCCGAGAAGCCGCACGCCGAAGGCCCCCACCTGGCGGTAGTAGACCCGGTCCTCCCCCCGGCCATAGGCGCGGAAGCGGAGGGCTTCCTGGCCCTCGTAGAGGGCGGGGCCCTCCACCCGTACCCGGTAGGGCGGGGAGGAGAGGGGCTCCCCCTCGGGCACGTAGACCCACTCCAGCCCCGTGGCGGTGGGGTAGAAGGCCTCGCTTCGGAGGAAAGGCCGGGCCTCGGGGGCCTGGGTCACCTGGGGGGCGCAGGCGGCGAGGAGGAGGGAGAGGGCCATAAGGGACCGCCTCATGTTAGGGAGTTTACCCCGCTTCCCGCCGTGGGCTGGCCAACACTTTAGGTTCTGGGGCCCGGCTAGCCTTGGCCCAACTCCCGCTTGAGCCGAAGGAGTTCCTCCTCCAGCTCTTTTTCCCCGGACAAGGCGGCGAGCTCCTTCTCCAGGTCCTGGCCGTCCAGGGCCTTTAGGGCCTCGTGCCGGTCCTCCAGGGCCAGGATGCGGGCCTCCATCTCCTCAAAGGCCTCGAGGGCGGGGTGACTGTCCAAGCGGGACTCCATCCGGCGCACCGCCTCCGCCGCCTCCACCCCCTTCTTCCGGGCCAAAAGGAGCTTCTTCCTGGCCTCGGCCTCGTCAATCTTGGCCTCCAGGGCCTTGAGCTGGGTCATGAGCCGCTCGGTGAGGGCCCGGTGCTCCGCGAGTTGCGCTTTGAAGCCCTCCGCCAGGTCCAAAGCCCGTTTCCTACGCCGCAGGGCCTCCTTGGCCAGGTCCTCCCGGGAGGCCCTAAGGGCTTCCTTGGCCTTTTCCTCCCAGAGGGCGGCCTCCTTCTCGTGGCTTTCCACCTCCCGCTCCAGGCGCTTGGCCTCGGCCATGGCCGCTGCCACCTGTTCCCGGGCCTCCTTGAGGGCTTCCTTCATGTCCAAGAGGGCCTGCTCCAGGATCTTCTCCGGGTCCTCGGCCCGGCGCAAGAGCTCGTTCAGGTTGGCGCGGATGAGACGCCCCAGGCGGTCTAGTAGGTTCATGCTGCCTCCGGGTCCAGTATACCTTGACGGCGCCTTGGGCCTGGGGTAGCCTTGCCCTGCAAGTATGCGCTTACTTACGGAAGCCGACCCCCTCGAGGCCCGCCTCTTCCAGGCCGCTTTGGAGCTTTTGGCGGAGCGGGGCTACCGCGGGGCCACTACCAAGGAGGTGGCCCGGCGGGCGGGGGTGAGCGAGGTGACCCTTTTCCGCCGCTATGGGAGCAAGGAGGCTTTGTTCCGGAAGGCCGTGGTCGCCTTCTTCCCTCAGGGCTTCCTGGAGCGGCTTCCCGAGGAAGGGGCCCCTTTGGCAGAGGGGCTTTCCGCCCTCTTGGAGGCCTATCTGGAGCTTCTCAAGGCCCATCAGGTTCTTTTGCCCAAGCTCTTGGCAGAGTTGTTGCGCCACCCCGAGCTCCTTTCGGAAGGCCCCCCGAGGGGGCTCGGGCTGGCTTTGGGAAGGATTGTGGGCTTTTTCCGGGCCAAACAGGAGGCGGGCCTTTTGCGGCCGGACGAGCCCCCCGAGGAGCTGGCCCTGGCCTTCGTGGGTCCCCTTTTCGCCCGCTTCCTCCTGGGGGAGGTTTTGGGGGTGCGCCTGCCCTTGGACCGGGAGGCCTACGTGCGGGGGTATCTGGAGGGACGCTATGGTGCACGCTGAGGAGGTGACGCGGCATTTCGGCAGCCTCAAGGCCCTGGACCGGGTGAGCCTTTCCGTGCGCCCAGGGGAGGTGTTCGGCCTTTTGGGCCCCAACGGGGCGGGGAAGACCACCTTGGTGCGGGTCCTCACCGGGGTTCTCCGCCCCGATGGGGGGCGGGCGGTGGTGGCGGGGCTAGATGTGTTGCGGGAGCCTTGGGCGGTCAAGGCCCGGATCGGCTACGCCACCCAGGAGCAAAGCGTCTACCGCGACCTCACCGTGGAGGAAAACCTCCGCTTCCGCGCCCGCCTTTACCGGCCAAGGGAGGCGAAGGCCCTGGCGGAAGAGGCCCTTTTGCGCTTTGGCCTTCTCCCCTACGCCAAGGCCCTGGCGGGCCACCTCTCCGGGGGCTGGCGGCAACGGCTGGCCTTGGCCCAGGCGGTGGTCCACCGCCCGGAGGTCCTCTTCTTGGACGAGCCCACCACGGGGCTTGACCCCGTGTCCCGCCGGGCCATCTGGGACCTCATCCACCAGGAGGCGGAACGGGGGGCGGCGGTCTTGGTCACCACCCACTATATGGACGAGGCGGAGCGTTGCCACCGCCTGGCCCTCCTCTTCGCCGGGCGGGTCCTGGCCCTGGGCACGCCGCAGGAGCTCAAGGCCGAGGCCCGGGGGCGGGCGGATTTCTACTTCGCCCCCGTGACCTTGGCCGAGGCGAGGCGGGTGGAAGGGGTTTGGGACGCCTGGCCCAGCGGCCACGGGGTGCGCCTCATCCTGCGGAAGGGCGTGGTCCCGCCCTTTCCCGCCACGCCCACCGAGCCCACCCTCGAGGACGTCTTCCTGGTCTACACCAAGGGGGAAGCATGAGCCGCATCCTCGCCCTAGCGGAAAAGGAGTTTTTGCAGATCCGGCGGGACCACGTCCTCCCGCGGCTCATCGTCCTTTTGCCCACCCTGATGCTCCTCCTCTTCGGCTACGCCATCAACTTCACCCTGGATAACATCCCCCTGGCGGTGTACGACGCCTCCCAGGACCGCATCAGCCAGACCCTTTTGGCGGAGCTCACCCGGGAAAACCGCTTCCATTTGGCGGTGAGGGCGGAAAGCCCCGAGGGGGTGGTGAGGGCGGTGGACCGGGGCCAGGCCCGGGTGGGCCTGGTGGTGCCCCCAGGGGCCTTGGAAAGGGTGCGCCGGGGGGAGAGCGTGAACCTGGAGGTCTACGTGGACGGCACCGACCCCAACTTCGCCTTCCAGGCCCAGGCCGCCTTGCGCAAGGCCATCCAGGAGGTGAACGCCCGCATCCTGGTGGGCCGGGCCCTTTCCGGGGAGGCGGTCTTGCCCCCCTTGAGCCCCACCCTCCACACCCTCTACAACCCGGACAACAAGACCGCCTGGTTCATGATCCCCGGCATCATCGGCCTGGTCCTCACCATGTTCACCGTGCTCCTTACCGCCCTCTCCATCGTCCGGGAGGCGGAAAGCCGCATGATGGAAAGCCTTTTGGCCTCCCCCTTGCGCCCCCACGAGATGGTCCTGGGCAAGGTCCTGCCCTATCTGGTCATCGCCTTTGCCGTGGCCATCTTGGTTTTGGCCCTGGGGCACTGGGTTTTTGGGGTGCCGGTGCGGGGAAGCCTCCTCCTTCTGCTCTTCGCCATGTTCCTCTTCGTGTTGGGCTCCTTGGCGGCGGGGGTTTTGATCTCCACCTTGGCCCGCACCCAGGTGCAGGCGGTCTTCGGCACCTACGCCTATGCCTTTCCCACCATCTTCCTTTCGGGCTTCGTCTTCCCCATAGACGGCATGCCCCGCCTTTTCCAGATGCTTTCCTACCTGGTGCCCGCCCGCTACCTCATTGAGGTCCTGCGGGGGGTGATGCTCAAAGGGGTGGGCCTTGGGGTGCTTTGGCCCCACCTCTTGGCCTTGGCCCTCTTCTCCGCTTTGGTCCTCTTCTTGGCCTCGGCCCGCTTCCAGAGGCAGGTGGCGGTATGAGGGGGGTGGTGCTTCTTCTCCTCGTTTCCCTGGCCTTGGCCCAGGGGCGCCTCGAGGCGGGCCTTTACGGGGCCCCCGGCGGGGTAACCCCGGCCCTGGAGGCCGCCTTCGCCCTTGGGGAAGGGGAGGCTTACCTGAGGGGGCAACCCGGGCGGGGGGCCTTGGGCTACCTGGGGAACCTTTCCTTGGGGCCTCTGGGCTTTCTGGCCTATGGGGCCCAAGGGGAGGTGGGGGAGGGGGGCCTGGGGGGTGCCCTTTTCCTGGAGGGAGGGGCGGGACCCTTGGCGGCGGAGGGGCGGCTTGGGTACAGGCCCCAAGGGGCTTTTCCCCTTTTCCCCGAGGCGGGGTTTTTCGGGCGGCTTTCCCTGCGCTACCGGGCCACCCCTAGGGAGGTCTGGGGTTTGGAGGTGGCAAAGAACACCCCTCCCCGCCCCCCCTCCTTCGGCCTGCAACCGGGTTGGGAAGGGGGCTTTCGCCTGGAAGGGAGCTACGCCTTCCGGCAGGAGGCCGCCTACACCCTGGGGCTAGGGGTTTCCCCCGGGCCCTACGCCCTTTTGGGCCTGAAGGGGGAGGTGGGGGAGGGAGGGGAGGTTTTGGACCTCCTCCTCCGCCTGGGCGGGGTGAACCGGTTGGAGGCGGGGCTTTACTTAGGGGAGGCTAGCCTCCATCTCACCCTTTCCTACCCGTGGGCGGGTAGCTTCGTGGTGTGGCTTGGGGACTTGGGCCTCGAGGCGGGTTACGGGAAGGCCCCCTACGCCTGGGTCCGCTACGCTTGGAGGTGGCCGTGAAGGAAAGAGCCCTGACGATCCTCGGATTTTTCGCCCTTTTGGCCCTGGCTTGGGCCCAGTCGGTCCCGCAGATCCTGGACCTGGTTGAGAAAAACCTGGCCGAACCCTGGCAGGCCCTGGTGCAGGGGGAGATCCAGGGCCCAGGGGGTCGGGAAACCCTCCAGGCCCGGGTCTACGCCCTGCCCAAGGAGAAGCTCTACCGCATAGAGTTCCTCAAGCCGGGCTCCTTGGAGGGGAACTTTACCGTGGTCACCGAGAAGGAGGTCTGGAACTACCTCTACCTCACCAACCAGCTCGTCATCAGCCCCAAGGAGAAGGCCCAGGTGCAGGGCCTGGGCTTTAGCCCCCAGGGCCTGGGCGACCTGAAGGCCCTGAGCGAGCGGGTAAACCTCCGCCTGGCGGGGGAGGAGCGCCTGCCGGAAGGGGTGGCCTGGAAGCTCGTGGGCGAGGCCAAGGAGGGCCAGGGCTTCGCCCGCTTGGAGCTCTATGTCCTGAAGGCGGACCCAAGGCCTTTGCGCTTCCTCTTCCTGGACGAGGGGGGGAAGGTTTTGGCGGACCTCAAGGTGGTGGAGTTCAAGCGGGCAAGCCTCACCCCCGCCCAGCTCAAGCGCTATCCCAAGGACGCCCAGGTGGTGCGCCGCTAGGTTTCGGCATAGAGGGGGGTGGAGAGGTACTTCCACCCCCCATCGGGGCTGATGCAGGCCACCCGCTTGCCGGGGCCGAGCTCCCGCGCCACCTGAAGGGCGGCCCAGATGATGCCCCCCGAGCTCATCCCCAGGAAAAGCCCCTCTTCCCGGGCGAGCCTGCGGGCCAGGGGGAAGGCGTCCTCCTCCCACACCTGGATGACCCCGTCCAGGAGGCTTAGGTCCAGGTTCTCGGGGATGAAGCCCGGGCCCATGCCCTGGAACTGGTGTTGCCCCATCTTCCCCCCGGAGAGGACGTTGGAGCGGGCGGGCTCCACGGCGATGACCTTCACCTTGGGGTTTCGCTCCTTGAGGTAGCGCCCCACCCCGGTGATGGTCCCCCCCGTGCCCGAGCCGTAGACGAAGGCGTCTATGCGCCCCTCCAAGGCCTCGTAGAGCTCGGGCCCCGTGGTCTCGTAGTGGGCCCGCACGTTGGCGGGGTTTTTGAACTGGTCGGGCATGAAGGCCCCCAGCTCCTCCTTAAGCCGGAGAGCTTCCTCCCTGGCCGCCAGCATCCGCCTTTCCGGGTCCGTGAGGACGAGCTCCGCCCCCAAGGCCCTTAGGACCCGCTTCCTCTCCTCGGACATCTGGGCGGGCATGGTGAGGATGAGGCGGTAGCCCCGGCTTGCGGCGATCATGGCGAGGCCGATGCCCGTGTTGCCGCTCGTGGGCTCCACGATTACCTGGCCCGAGCCCGGCTTTAGGATCCCCCTTTCCTCGGCGTCCTTGATCATGTACCAGGCGGGGCGGTCCTTGATGGAGCCCCCTGGGTTTAGCCCCTCCAGCTTCACCCAGACCTCGGCCATGCCCGGCTCCACCACCTTGGCGAGGCGCACCACGGGGGTTTTGCCGATGACCCCTTCCACCCGCATACCCTCACTATAGGGGTTTCCTTGGCGGGGGGCATCTGCTAACCTGAAAGGAGCAAGCCCCAAGCTTGCGGAAGGGTGAACATGAAAGTAGGACAGGACAAGGTGGTCACCATTCGCTACACCCTCCAGGTGGAGGGGGAGGTTTTGGACCAGGGGGAGCTTTCCTACCTGCACGGGCACGGCAACCTCATCCGGGGCCTCGAGGAGGCCCTGGAGGGCCGCGAGGAGGGCGAAGCCTTCCAGGCCCACGTGCCGGCGGAGAAGGCCTACGGCCCCCACGATCCGGAAGGGGTGCAGGTGGTGCCCCTCTCCGCCTTCCCCGAGGACGCTGAGGTGGCCCCGGGGGCCCAGTTTTACGCCCAAGACATGGAGGGGAACCCCATGCCCCTCACCGTGGTGGAGGTCCAGGGGGAGGAGGTCACCATTGACTTCAACCATCCCCTGGCGGGCAAGGACCTGGACTTCCAGGTGGAGGTGGTGAAGGTGCGGGAGGCTACCCCCGAGGAGCTCCTGCACGGCCACGTGCACGAGGGCGGGCATTCCCACTAGGCGTGGGCCAGGCCTCCCCAGGGGTTCCCTGGGGGGGCTTGACTTTTTCCTCCCCCCGTGGGATAGTGGGGAGTCCCTGGAAAGCCAAGTGGGTTTTCGGGATGAAGGAGAAGCATGAAGAAGGGTACCGTTAAGTGGTTCAACGCGGAAAAAGGCTACGGGTTCATCCAGCAGGAAGAGGGTCCGGACGTGTTCGTGCACTTCTCGGCCATCGAGGCCGAAGGGTTTCGCACCCTGAACGAGGGGGAGCGGGTGGAGTTTGAGGTGGAGCCGGGCCGGGGCGGCAAGGGCCCCCAGGCCAAGAAGGTCCGCCGCATCTAAAGGAGGATGGCCAAAGGAAGCCCCCTTGGGGGCTTCCTTTGCTTTAGGCTTAGGGCATGCGCATCCTCGTTTCCAACGACGACGGCATCTTCTCCCCGGGCATCAAGGCCTTGGGCCTAGCCATGCGGGCCCTGGGCGAGGTGTACGTGGTGGCCCCCGACGTGGAGCAGTCGGCGGTGGGCCACGGCATCACCGTGCGCCGCCCCTTGCGCTTCAAGCACACGCAAAGCGCCGGCTTTGGGGAGATCCCCGCCTACCGGGTGGACGGCACCCCGGCGGACTGCGTGGTCCTGGGGGTGCACCTTCTAGGCCGGCCGGACCTGGTGGTTTCCGGCATCAACATCGGGGTGAACCTGGGGCTAGACCTCACCCACTCGGGTACGGTGGCGGCGGCCCTCGAGGCCACCTCCTTGGGCATCCCCGCCATCGCCTTCAGCCTGGACACCTCCGGGGAGGAGTTGGACTTCGCCGAGGCCGCCCGCCATGCGGTAAGGATCGCCCGCCGGGTGGCGGAGAAGGGCCTGCCCAAAGGGGTCCTCCTCAACGTGAACTTCCCCGCCCGCCCGCCCAAGGGGGTCAAGGTCACCCGGCTTTCCACCCACCACTTTGAGGACACCGTGGTGGAACGGCTTGACCCCGAGGGGAAGCCCTACTACTGGATCGCCGGCACCCCCGTGGGGGAGGAGGAGGAGGGGACGGACCTTTGGGCGGTGCGCCAGGGGTACATCTCCGTCACCCCCGTGAGCCTGGACTTCACCGCCCGGGAGTACCTGGCCGAGGTGGAGGCCTGGTTCAAGGACCTGTGAGGCGCACGGGCAGGCCCTCCTTTAGGCCCCAGGCCTCCCGGGCGTTTCCCCGGTTGAGGGCGATTTCCAAAAGCCCTGCGCTTCCCAAGTAGGCCACCCCTTCCCCTACTTCCACCTCGCCGAAGGTGCGGCGGATGGGTACCCTTCGCCCCGCCACCTCCACCCATCCCCCCAAAGGGGCCTGGAGGAGGGTGGTGATGGCGTTGCCGAAGCGGTCAAAGGTGAGGATCTCCCCTTCCGGCCCCGGGGTGAGGGCCAGGGGAAGCCTTTGGAGGCTTTCCACCGGCACCTCCTCCCCCAGGGCCTCCGGGGGAAGCCCCAGGGCCAGGTGGGCGGCGGCGGGGGCGAAGCGGTCGCGGCCGTGGAAGGTGAACGCCCCGGGGCGCCACCCGGGTAAGGGGTCCAGGCCCTGGGGCCTGGGAGGCGCCACCCCTTCCAGGGCGTAGGCCCGCCGGGGCGGGTCCAGGAGCCAGGCCAGGGTGAAGAGGCCGTTGTCCGGGCCCACGTAAACCCGCCGGCCCAAGGCGGCGATGGCCCGCCTCCTTGTCCCCACCCCGGGGTCCACTACCCCTAGGACCACGCTCCCCTCGGGCAGGTAGGGCACCGCCTCAAAGAGGGCGTAGGCCGCCCGGCGCAGGTCCTGGGGCGGGAGGTCGTGGGCCAGGTCCACCACCCCTATTCCGGGGGCCTTTTGGGCCAAGACCGCCTTCACCACCCCCACGTAGGGGTCCTCGAGGCCGAAGTCGGAGAGGAAGAAGACGGGGCGCATCCTAGAAGCGCCGCAGCCAAGCGGGGGGGAAGAGGGCGAGGACCACCCCCGCCACCACCCAGCCCAGGCCAAGGCCCAAGACGCTCCCCGCCCGCTCCTTGGCCCACAAAAGCCCGGCGCCCACGAGGAGGAGGAGGAGGGTGGGCCCCGGCACCACCAGGGCGAAGAAGAGGGCGGAAAGGGCGGGGGAGAGGTCCTTGTAGCGCTCCTTAAAGACCCAGGGAACCAAGCCGCGGAAGAAGGGCTCCATCAGGGCCAGGCCCAGGAAGGTGAGGAGGTTTAGGGGAAGGGTGGATAGGCCGAGGAAGGGGCGCAGGAGGCCGTAGGCGAAGAGGAGGAGGACCAAGGCCGGCCCCACCCAAAACCCCTCCACCCAGCTTCCCCAGGGGCCCAGGAGGGCGGGTAGCCGCTTCCTTTGCCAGAAGAGGAGGCCCAAGAGGAGGAAGGCCCCGTAGGCCAGGTAGAGGCTTGGGAGCACCTTTTCCCCTTGGTAGGGGGTGAGGAAGGCGAGGAGGTTGGCGAAGAGGAGCTTGCCCATCAGGGCGGCGAAGCCCAGGGCCAAGAGGAGGGCCAGGAGGGCCAAGAGGTAGAGGCTTCCCGGCCCTGGCAAGGGGTTTTCCACCACCTCCACGGTGCGCAAGGGCTCTATGCGGCTTTCCCCCAGGAGGACCAGGACCAAGAAGGCGAGGAGGGCGAGAAGCCAGGGCCAGGCCTTGGCGAGGAAGCGCCCGGGGAGGTTTTCCACCTGGGAAAGTTGCCCCAGGGCCGCCAGGCCCCGCTCGAAGTCCCCTTGGCCCAGGTAGGCCAGGGTCAGGGTGGAGAGGGCCTGGGCCTTGAGGTCCGGCCTTTCCGCAAGCTCCGGGAGGAGGCTTTCCAAAAGGGGGATGGCCTCCCCGGGCCGCCCCACCAGGAAAAGGAGGCGTCCCCGCGCTAGCCGTTCCTCCCGGGTGGAGCCCAGGGCCAGGAGGCCCGCTTCGGGATTGCCGAGCTCCAGGTGGAGCCGGGCCAGGAGGAGGCGCACCTCCGGGGTGGGGGGGAGGGTTTGGGCCTCGGCCAGGGCGGCCTCTGGGCGCTTTAGGGCCTCGAGGGCCAAGGCCCTCGCCAGCCTCGCCTCCGGATCCCGCCCCAAGGGGAGGCGCAGGACCTCCGCCGGCTTCCCCTGGGCCAAAAGGAGCCGTGCCTTGAGGACCAGGCCCTCGGGGTCGTCCCCTAGGCGCTCCAGGTAGGTGGCCGCTTGGGCCAGCTCCCCCCTTTCCAAGGCGATGCGGGCGAGGAGGCGGAGGCTTGGGGCGTGGTTGGGGTCGCTCACCAGGGCGAGCTCGCAGGTCATCTGGGCGCTCTCCAAGGCTCCTTGGTCGTAGAGCCTCTGGCAGCGGGCGAAATACTCCTCGGCCCCTTGGGCCAAGGCCTGGGGAGGAATAACCAGGCCCATAAAGACCAAAAGTCCCCAAATAAGCCTCATGGCTTCCAGTTTACGCCCTCCGTCTTATACCCGGTATAATCGCCCCGGGTGAAACCCATGAAGCGATGGACGGCAATCCTAACCTCGGCCCTCTTGACCCTGGCCATGGCCCAGGCCTCCCAGGTGGCGGCCTTGGTGGATGCGGGGCGCTTCCAGGAGGCCTACGAGATGGGCCTCAAGCTCGGCACCCCCGAGGCCCTGGCCCTGGCGGCCAAGGGGGCGAGCTTCTACGCCCTTTACGAGGCCAAGCCGGAGGAGAAGCGGGCTTGGTTTGAGAAGGCGGAGAAGGCCGCCTCCCAGGCCATCGCCAAGGACCCGGGTTACCCGGAGGGCTACTTTGAGCGGGCAAGGGCCCTGGGGCGGCTTTCCCAGTACAAGGGGATCCTCGAGGCCCTCTCCGAGGGGCTTGCCCCCCGCATCCGCAACGACCTGGAACGGACCCTGAAGCTCAAACCCGACCACGCCGGGGCCATGGTGGCCCTGGCCCTTTGGCACTTTGAGCTGGTGCAGAAGGGCTGGCTGGTGGCCGCCACCCAGGGGGCGGACGGGGGCAAGGTGGAGCCCTTGATGCGGAAGGCCATTGAGCTGGAGCCCGATGGGATCATCCACCGGGTGGAGTACGCCAAGGTGCTCGCCGCCTGGGGCAAGAAGGAGGAGGCGCGAAAACAGCTGGAGATTGCCCTTTCCCTCCCCGCCCGGACCGCCGCCGACCGCTACGACCAGGAAAGGGCTCGCCAGGAGCTGGCCAAGCTCAAGTAGGCCCTAGCGCGGGGTGGGGAGCCTGAGGCCAAGCCGCCTGCCGAAGACCCGGAGGAGCACGGTGGCCAAGGCCCCGGCGAAGAGGGAGAACCCGGGGTGGCTTCCGTGAAGGGCATAGACCACCAAAGCCCCCACCAGGGCGGCGGAGGCGTAGAGGTCCCCCGCCCGGTAGAGGATGCCCGGCACCTCGCCGGCGAGCACATCCCGCAAGACCCCGCCCCCCACCCCGGAAAGGGTCCCCGCCAAGGCCACGCCAAAAGGCCCTAAGCCCGCCCCCAGCCCCCTTTCCGCCCCCAAGGCGGCGAAGAGGCCTAGGCCCAGGGTGTCCAGGTAGTAGATGGGCTTCTCCAGGGCCTGCACCCGACCCGGGGGTGGAAGCGGAAGACCAGAACCCCCACCCCCACCACGCTCCAAAGGAGGGGCTCGTTGGTGAGGGCCGTGGGGGGGAGGGTGCCCACCAGGACATCCCGGATGGAGCCGCCCCCCACCGCCGTCACCGTGGCCAGGACCAAGACCCCAAGGAGGTCAAACCCCTTTTCCACCCCCTTCAGAGCCCCGGTGGCGGCGAAGACCAGGGTGCCGAGCCAGACCAGGACCTCAACCATCCAAAAGCGCCAGGGCCCGGGCCTGGACGTGGGAAGGGAAGAGGCCCTCCGAGGTTTTGAAGGCCAGGCCGATGCGGTCCTTGGGAAGCCCCAAGAGGCGGGAAAGGTTTTCCACCAAGGCCTCCCGGTGGGGGTTTAGCTTGGGCCGGTCCAGGGTGAGGACCAGGCTCACCTGGAGGAGCCTCCCCCCTAGGCCCGCCACCCGGGCCAGGGCTTCCTTCAGGAACACCTCGCTCCGCACCCCTTGCCAGCGGGGGTCGGTGTCGGGGAAGAGGAGGCCGATATCCCCGAGGCCATAGGCGGCGAGGAGGGCATCGGTGAGGGCGTGGAGGGCGGCATCCCCGTCGGAGTGGGCCACGGCCCCCACGGGGCTTGGGATCTCTAGGCCGCAGAGGTAGAGGGGCTTGCCCTCGGCGAGAAGGTGGCTATCCTCCCCGTAGCCGATGCGCATGGCTATACTTTAGGGCATGCCGCGCTTTGAGGAAGCCCTGGCCCTCATGGAGGCCTGGACGGAGAGTCCGTCCTTGCGCCGGCACATGCGGGCGGTGGAGGTGGCCATGCGGGCCTACGCCCGCCGCTTCGGGGAGGACGAGGAGCTTTGGGCCATGGCCGGGGTGCTCCACGATATGGACTACGAGAAGTACCCGGAGGAACACCCCTACCGGGGGGTGGAGGAGCTCAGGCGCCTCGGCTACCCCGAGGAGGTCCTAAAGGCCATCCTGGGCCATGCCAGCTACACCGGGGTGCCCCGGGAAAGCCTTATGGCCAAGGCCCTGTTCGCCGTGGACGAGCTCACGGGCCTCATCGCCGCTGCGGTCTACGTGCGCCCGGACCGTTCCATCCTGGGCCTGGAGCTCCCTAGCCTGAAAAAGAAGTTCAAGGACAAGGCCTTCGCCAAGGGGGTAAACCGGGAGGAGATCCGCATGGGGGCGGAGGAACTGGGGGTGTCCTTGGACGAGCACCTGGCCTTCGTGTTGGAGGCCATGAAGCGGGAGGCCCACCTCCTGGGCCTCGCATAGTTGCCCTTTTGCGCCATCCCCGCTAGGGTGGGAGGCGTGGAGCTTCCCGACCTCACCCCTTACCTCGGGCAGATGACCTTTGGCGGCCTAGCGGGGTATGCCGTGGGCTATGCCTTGAAGAAGGTGGGCCGCCTTCTCGCCCTCGCTTTGGGGCTTCTCTTCGTGGGCCTACAGCTCCTCGCCCAGGCGGGCTACGTGGAGGTGGACTGGACCCGCATCCAGCGGGACGTGGAGCCTTTGCTCCAGCAGCCTGGCTTGAAGAGCCTTTGGGAGAGGCTTGTTTCCACCCTCACCTATAACCTGCCCTTCGGGGCGAGCTTCGTGGGCGGGCTTATCCTGGGCCTTAGGGCCGGATGAGCCGCTGGGGCGTGGCGATGAGGTCCACCCGGCGCTCGGGGGGAACGGGGAGCTTGGGGTAGACCATCACCGGGTGGGCCAGGGTGGCGAAGGGGGCCTCCAGCTTGAGCCAGGCTTGGGGAAAGCCGTAGCCCTTCCCCACCCAACCCCCCTCTTCGTCCACCGCCACCGCCCCGATGAGGACGAGGTCTATGGCCTGGGCCTCGAGGGCCACGGGCACCCCGTAGCGGTAGGCCTCCCGCACCCGCTTGAGCCGCCTGGGGTCCAGGTCCTTCAGGAGCAAAAACTTCCCCGGCCGGTCCGGATGAGGGAGGAGGAGGTCTTTCCCTTGGCGCAAGGCCTCCTCCCTCAAGGGTTTGAGCACGGCGTCCATGCCCGCGAGGATCCGCCGCGCTCCCAGGAACTCCGGGGTCCTTAGGAGGCGCTCCGCTGCCTTTTTGGCCCCCAGGAAGTTGGGGTGGTGGCCGTGGGGCGGGGTGGGGTGGAGGGCAAGCCCGTAGCGGGCGAGGGCGTTCCAGACTTCTTCCCGCAGCTCCCCCAAGGTCATCTCCCCCACTTTGCCCCCTGGGCAGGGGGGCGTCAAGCTAGGATGGGAGGATATGGGCCGCAGACTCCGGTTCGCCCACCTACACCAGCACACCCAGTATTCCCTCCTGGACGGGGCGGCCAAGCTTTCCGACCTCCTTAAGTGGGTCAAGGAGGTCTCCCCCGAGGACCCCGCTTTGGCCATCACCGACCACGGGAACCTCTTCGGCGCGGTGGAGTTCTACAAGAAGGCCACGGAAATGGGCGTGAAGCCCATCATCGGGTACGAGGCCTACGTGGCGGCGGAAAGCCGCCACGACCGCAAGCGGGGCAAGGGCCTGGACGGGGGGTACTTCCACCTCACCCTCCTCGCCAAGGACTTCAAGGGCTACCAGAACCTGGTGCGCCTGGCGAGCCGGGCCTACCTGGAGGGCTTTTACGAGAAACCCCGCATTGACCGGGAGATCCTTAGGGAGCACGCCGAAGGCCTCATCGCCCTTTCCGGGTGCCTGGGGGCGGAGATCCCCCAGTTCATCCTCCAGGACCGCCTGGACCTGGCGGAGGCCCGGCTCAACGAGTACCTTTCCATCTTCGGCGACCGCTTCTTCATTGAGATTCAAAACCACGGCCTTCCCGAGCAGAAGAAGGTCAACGAGGTCCTCAAGGAGTTCGCCCGCAAGTACGGCCTGGGCCTGGTGGCCACCAACGACGGCCACTACGTGCGGAAGGAGGATGCCCGGGCCCACGAGGTGCTCCTGGCCATCCAGTCCAAGAGCACCCTGGACGACCCCGAACGCTGGCGCTTCCCCTGCGACGAGTTTTACGTGAAGACCCCCGAGGAGATGCGGGCCATGCTCCCCGAGGCGGAGTGGGGGGACGAGCTCTTTGATAACACGGTGGAGATCGCCCGCATGTGCAACGTGGACCTCCCCATCGGGGACAAGATGGTCTACCGCATCCCCCGCTTCCCCCTCCCCGAGGGCCGCACGGAGGCCCAGTACCTCATGGAGCTCACCCTAAAGGGCCTCCTGGACCGCTACCCCGACCGCATCACCCCGGAGTTTTACCGGGAGGTCTTCCGCCGCCTGGGGAAGATCCCCCCCCACGGGGACGGGCAGGCCCTGGCCGAGGCCTTGGCCCAGGTGGAGAAGGAGGCTTGGGAAAAGCTCCTGGCCGGGTTTCCCCCTCTGGAGGGCGTGCGGGAGTGGACGGCGGAGGCCATCCTCCACCGGGCCCTCTATGAGCTCGGCGTCATTGAGCGCATGGGCTTCCCCGGGTACTTCCTCATCGTCCAGGAGTACATCAACTGGGCCAAGAAGCATGGCATTTCCGTGGGCCCCGGGCGGGGTTCGGCGGCGGGGAGCCTCGTGGCCTACGCCGTCGGCATCACCAACATTGACCCCTTGCGCTTTGGCCTTCTCTTTGAGCGCTTCCTAAACCCCGAGCGGGTGTCCATGCCGGACATAGACACGGACTTTTCCGACCGCAAGCGGGACATGGTCATCCAGCACGTGCGGGAGCGCTACGGAGCGGATAGGGTAGCCCAGATCGGCACCTTCGGGAGCCTGGCCTCCAAGGCGGCCCTGAAGGACGTGGCCCGGGTCTACGGCATCCCCCACAAGAAGGCGGAGGAGCTGGCCAAGCTCATCCCCGTGCAGTTCGGCAAGCCCAAGCCCTTGGCCGAGGCTGTCCAGGTGGTGCCGGAGCTCAAGGCGGAGATGGAAAAGGACCCCAAGATACGGGAGGTGATAGAGGTGGCCATGCGCCTCGAGGGCCTCAACCGCCACGCCTCCGTGCACGCCGCCGGGGTGGTGATCGCCGCCGAGCCCCTCACCGACCTGGTGCCCCTCATGCGAGACCAGGAGGGCCGCCCCGTGACCCAGTACGACATGGGGGCGGTGGAGGCCTTGGGCCTTTTGAAAATGGACTTCCTGGGCCTCCGCACCCTCACCTTCTTGGAGGAGGCCAAGCGGATCGTCCGGGAGTCCAAGGGGGTGGAGCTGGACTACGATGCGCTTCCCCTGGACGACCCCAAGACCTTTGAGCTCCTTGCCCGGGGGGAGACCAAGGGGGTTTTCCAGTTGGAGTCTGGGGGCATGACCAACACGGTGCGGGGGCTTAAGCCCAGGCGGATTGAGGACATCATCGCCCTGGTGTCCCTCTACCGCCCCGGCCCCATGGAGCACATCCCCACCTACATCCGGCGCCACCACGGCCAAGAACCCGTGCGCTACGCCGAGTTTCCCCATGCGGAGAAGTACCTAAGGCCCATCCTGGACGAGACCTACGGCATCCCCGTCTACCAGGAGCAGATCATGCAGATCGCCTCCGCGGTGGCCGGGTACTCCTTGGGGGAGGCGGACCTTCTGAGGAGGGCCATGGGCAAAAAGAAGCTGGAGGAAATGCAAAAACACCGGGAGCGCTTCGTCCGGGGGGCCAAGGAGCGGGGGGTGCCGGAGGAGGAGGCCAACCGGCTTTTTGACATGCTGGAGGCCTTCGCCAACTATGGCTTTAATAAGTGCCTCCCCGCGCGGGCGCAGGTGGTGGACTACCGCACGGGAAAGCTGGTTTCCGTGGGGGCCATCGTTCGGGGCGAGGCAAGGGGGGTGTGGGTGGCCTCCCTGGACGAGGAGACCCTCCGCTTGGTGCCCCGGCCCGTGGTGGCGGCCTTTTCTAGCGGCCGGGCCCAGGTCTTCCGCCTGCGCACCGCCACGGGGCGGGTTCTCGAGGCCACCGCCAACCACCCCCTTTACACCCCCGAGGGCTGGCGTCCCTTGGGAGCGCTCAAGCCCGGGGACTTCGTGGCCCTGCCCCGCCACCTGCCCTACCTCCCTTCCACGAGCCTCAAGCCCCACGAGCTAGACCTCCTGGGGTTCGCCCTCGCCGAGGGTAACCTGCGCCACCCTTCGGGGTTTTACCTCTATACCTCCTCGGAGGAGGAGCTCTGCGCTATGCTGACGGCCCTAGAGGCCTTCGCCAACACCCGGGCCAAGGTGGCCTGGCGGCGGGGGGTGGCCCACGTTTACGTGGGGCGGGAGGACCGGAGGCGCCCGGCGGAGGCCGTGGAGTTTTTGGCGAGGCTGGGCCTTCTCGGCCTTTCCGCTCGGGAAAAGCGCCTTCCCGAGGAGGTCTATGGGCTTCCCCCAGGGGAGGTGGCCCGCTTCCTGGGCCGGCTTTGGGTCGGGGATGGGGGGATAGACAAGAAAGGGCGGCTCATCCACTACGCCACCGCCTCGGAGGCTTTGGCCCGTGGGGTGCAGCACCTTCTCTTGCGCCTGGGTTTGCAGAGCCGGTTGGTGGCCAAGGAGTTTCCTTACCGGGAGGGGCGCAAGGGGTGGGTGGTCTACCTGCTGGGGGGCCTCGAGGCCGCCCGCCGCTTCGCCCTTTGGGTGGGGCCCTACCTGGTGGGCAAGCGGGCCCGGGACCTGGAGGAACTCCTCTCCGCTTGGGAGGAGGGCGGGCGGAGCACGAAGGACGTCCTTCCCCTCGCCTTCTTGCCCCTGGTGCGGGAGGCGGTGGCGCAGGCTTCCCCACAGGGTGTGGGGGCCTTTCTGGCGAAAGGGGGCTTGGCCCAAGGACTCCTGCGCCCGGGTAAGGGGCGGAGGGGCCTATCCCAGGCCACGCTCAAGCGCCTGGCCACCCTCACGGAAAGCCTTGCCCTTTGGCGCCTGGCTGCGGCCGAGATCTACTGGGACCGGGTGGAGGCCTTGGAGGCTTTGGGCGAGGAGGAGGTGTTTGACCTCACGGTGGAGGGCACCCACACCTTCGTGGCCCAGGACGTCATCGTCCACAACTCCCACGCCGCCGCCTATAGCCTCCTCTCCTACCAGACCGCCTACGTGAAGGCCCACTACCCCGTGGAGTTCATGGCCGCCCTCCTCAGCGTGGAACGGGGTGACTCGGACAAGGTGGCGGAGTACATCCGGGATGCCCGGGCCATGGGCATCCCCGTCCTGCCCCCGGACATCAACCGCTCGGGCTTTGACTTCAAGGTGGTGGGGGAGGAGATCCTCTTCGGCCTCTCGGCGGTGAAGAACGTGGGGGACGCTGCGGCGGAAGCCATCCTGAAGGAAAGGGAGCGGGGAGGGCCCTTTAAGAGCCTGGGGGACTTCCTGAAGCGCCTGGACGAAAAGGTGGTGAACAAGCGCACCC
This sequence comes from Thermus hydrothermalis, assembly GCF_022760925.1. NCBI lineage: Bacteria > Thermotogati > Deinococcota > Deinococci > Thermales > Thermaceae > Thermus > Thermus hydrothermalis. Next base: position 52,980 of record NZ_JAKTNT010000009.1, read on the forward strand.
TCGAGTCCCTCATCAAGGCGGGGGCCTTTGACGCCTTTGGGGACCGGGCGCGCCTCCTCGCCTCCCTGGAGCCCCTCCTGCGCTGGGCGGCGGAAAGCCGGGAGCGGGCCCGCTCGGGGATGCTGGGCCTCTTCGCCGAGGTGGAAGAGCCCCCCTTGGCGGAGGCCGAGCCCTTGGACGAGATCACCAGGCTCCGTTACGAGAAGGAGGCCTTGGGCATCTACGTGTCCGGCCACCCCGTGCTCCGCTACCCGGGGCTTAGGGAGGCGGCAAGCTGCGCCTTGGAGGAGCTAGAGCCCTTCACCCGGGGGCTTCCCCCGAGGTCCAAGGTGCTCCTTGCGGGCATGGTGGAGGAGGTGGTGCGCAAGCCCACCAAAAGCGGGGGGATGATGGCCCGCTTCACCCTTTCCGACGAGACCGGGGCCTTGGAGGTGGTGGCCTTCGGCCGGGCCTACGAGGGGGTTTCCCCCAAGCTCAAAGAGGATATGCCCCTCTTGGTCCTGGCGGAGGTGGAGCGGGAGGAGGGGGGGCTTAGGGTCATCGCCCAGGCGGTCTGGACCCACGAGGAGGTGGCGGAGGCCCCCAAGGCCTTGGAGGTGGAGGTGGACCACGCCCTTCTGGACGAGAAGGGGATTACCCACCTCAAGAGCCTTTTGGACGAGCACCCGGGGACCCTTCCCCTCTACGTGAAGGTCCAGGGGCCCTTTGGCGAGGCCCTTTTCGCCCTCCGGGAGGCCCGGGTGGCGGAGGAGGCCCTTAGGGCCCTCGAGGCCGAGGGCTTCCGCGCCTATTTGGTGCCCGACCGGGAGGTCTTCCTCCAGGGGAACGGGGGGAACGGGGCCAAGGAGGAGGCGGTGCCCTTCTAAACGAAAAAGGGCCGGGAAAAATCCCGGCCCTTCCCTTTAGAGGGCGCTAGAAGTCCATGTCCCCGGCGCCCGCGGAGGCGGGGGTGGACTCCTTCTTCTCGGGCTTCTCGGCCACCACCGCCTCGGTGGTGAGGATGAGGGCGCCGATGGAGGCGGCGTTCTGCAGGGCGGAGCGGGTCACCTTGGCGGGGTCCACGATGCCCGCCTCCACCATGTCCACGAACTCCCCGGTGGCGGCGTTGAAGCCGTAGCGGAGGTTCTTGGTCTCGGAGAGGATCTTCTGGACGATGACGGAGCCCTCGTAGCCGGCGTTCTCGGCGATCTGGCGGGCGGGCTCCTCCAGGGCCCGGCGCACGATCTTGGCCCCGGTGGCCTCATCGCCCTCGAGGCCCTTCAGGAGCTCGTCCACGGCGCTGATGGCCCGGAGAAGGGTCACGCCGCCGCCCGGCACGATGCCCTCCTCCACCGCCGCCCGGGTGGCGGAGAGGGCGTCCTCAAAGCGGTGCTTCTTCTCCTTGAGCTCGGTCTCGGTGGCGGCCCCCACCCGGATCACCGCCACGCCGCCCGCCAGCTTGGCCAGGCGCTCCTGGAGCTTCTCCTTGGCGTACTCGCTGTCGGTGGTCTCCAGCTCCTTCTTGATGGCGTTGATCCGGGCCTCAATGTCCTCCTTCTTGCCCTTGCCGCCCACGATGGTGGTCTCGTCCTTGGTGATGCGCACCCGCTCGGCCCGGCCCAGCATGGAGAGGGTGGCGTTCTCCAGCTTGAAGCCGAGCTCCTCGGAGATGACGGTGCCACCGGTGACGGCGGCGATGTCCTTGAGCATCTCCTTGCGGCGGTCGCCGAAGCCCGGGGCCTTCACCGCGGCCACGTTCAGGGTGCCCCGGAGCTTGTTCACCACCAGGGTGGCGAGGGCCTCACCCTCCACGTCCTCGGCGATGAGGAGGAGGGGCTTACCGGTCTGGGCCACCTGCTCCAGGATGGGGAGGAGTTCGCGGACGTTGGAGACCTTCTTCTCCACGATGAGGATGAAGGCGTCCTCCAGGACGGCCTCCATGGTGTCGGGGCTGGTGATGAAGTAGGGGGAGATGTACCCCTTGTCAAACTGGTACCCCTCCACGAACTTCAGCTCGGTCTCCAGGCTCTTGGACTCCTCAACGGTGATGATGCCCTCCTTCCCCACCTTCTCCATGGCGTCGGCGATGAGCTTGCCGACGTCCGGGTCGTTGGCGGAGATGGTGGCCACCTCCTCAATGGCCTTGCGGTCCTCCACGGGGATGGCCAGGGAGCGGATCTTCTCCACGGCGGCCTCCACCGCCTTCTCAATGCCCCGCTTGAGGGCCAAGGGGTTGGCCCCGGCGGCCACGTTCTTCAGGCCCTCCCGCACGATGGCCTGGGCCAAGACGGTGGCGGTGGTGGTGCCGTCGCCCGCCACGTCGTTGGTTTTGGAGGCCACCTCCTTGAGGAGCTGGGCCCCGATGTTCTCCAGGTGGTTCTCCAGCTCAATCTCCTTGGCCACCGTCACCCCGTCCTTGGTGATGGTGGGGGAGCCGAACTTCTTCTCCAGGACCACGTTCCGGCCCCGAGGGCCAAGGGTCACCTTCACCGCATCGGCCACGGCGTTCACGCCGCGCTCCAGCGCCCGGCGGGCCGCCTCGTCAAACACCAGGATCTTCGCCATAGCTCACCTCCTTACTGCAGGACCGCCAAAAGGTCGCGCTCGGAGAGGATCACGTACTCCTCGCCGTCAATCTCAACCTCGGTGCCGCCGTACTTGGCAAAGACCACGATGTCCCCCTCCTTGACCTCGAGGGGCACCTTCTGGCCGTTGTCCAAGATGCGGCCCGAGCCCACGGCGATCACCTTGCCCTTTTGGGGCTTCTCCTTAGCGGTATCGGGAAGCACGATGCCGCCCTTGGTCTTGGGCTCTTCCTCAATCCGCTTCACCACAACCCGGTCGCCTAGGGGTTTGATCACGGTCTTCACCTCCGCAGCCATCTTCACTCCCCCCTTTGACGCTCAAAGGCCGAGAGTGTCAAACCAAGGGTCATTATTTTGCCCCCAGGCCCTTTTGTCAAGGGGGTTGAGGGGGGGCTTATAAACGGAGGGGCTCCTTCCCCCGCACCCCGGGGTGCGGCCCCGTGCCGGGGGGCCCTTCTCCCCGGGAAAGGGGAGGTAGCCCTCGGGCACAAGGAGGACCCCTTCCCTGGCCCGCCTTGCCGCCACAAGGGGGGCCTTCCCCGGTGGAAAGGCCAAAAAGGGAGCGTCCCTTCGTGGCGTTGGTTTGCCCTTGCCACCTCTGGGGTGGCTTCAAGAAAAGCGCCTCTGCCGCAGGGCCTCGTAGAGGAGCAAGGCGGCGCTCACCGAGACGTTGAGGCTATCCGCCACCCCCCGCATGGGGATTTTTACCCGGGCGTGGGCCGCTTCCTTCCAAGGCTCGGGCAGGCCCGTATCCTCCGCCCCCAGGAGGAAGGCCACCCCCGGGCGGTAGTCCTCCTCCCAGTAAAGCCGCTCCCCTTCCGGGGTGGCGGCCACCAGGCGGAGGCCCTGGGCCTTTAGGTAGCGAAGGGCCTCCTCCTCTCCCACGGGGAAGACGGGCAAGGCGAAGACCGTTCCCGTGGAGTTCCGGATCACCTGGGGGCTATAGAGGTCCACCCCCTCCGCCACCAGGACCAGGTCCGCCCCCGCCCCGTCCGCCGCCCGCAGGATGGCCCCCAGGTTGCCCGGCTTTTCCAGGCCCACCACCGCCAGGACCAAAGGGTTTGGGGGGAGGCGCACCGCCTCCAGGCGCCTTTGGGGGATGCGGAAGACCCCCAGGACCTGGGCGGGGTTTTCCCGGGTGGAAACCCGTTCCAGGGCCTCTTGGGAAAGCTCCAAAACCGTGGCGCTTCCCGCCAGGAGGCGGTCTTCGGCCGTCGCCCTGGGGCCGAGGACGAGGGTTTCCAGGGTGAGGCCCGCTTTTAGGGCTCTTTCCACCTCCCGCCTTCCCTCCACCAGGAAAAGCCCGGTCCTTTCCCGCTCCTTCCGTTCCTTGAGGGCGGAAAGGGCCTTCACCTTGGGGTTAGCGGGGCTTTGGATCCGCAAGGCGCACCTCAAAGCGGGCCACCTTGGGCCCTTGGAGTTCCAGGACCACCTCCTCCACCTCCGGGAACTCCTCGAGGAGCCGGGAGAGGCGGAGGAGGATCTCCTGGTAGGGCCTGGGGTCTTCCCGGCCCTCGAGGGGCTTTAGGAGCTCCTGGGCGTCCTTGGCGGTGAGGGGGGAAAGGCGCTGGCCCAAGGCCTGCTCCCCCAAGGGGGTGGGGAGGAGGAGGGTGAGCACGGGGCCGAAGAGGGGGTGGGGCTCGGCCTTGAGGCGGAGGGTAAGCCCATTTTCCTTGCCCAAGGGGAGGCCGAAGGCCCTAAGAAGCGCTTCCGCCTCCTCCCGGCTTAGGCGCTTCTTCCCCTCCAGAAGCCGCCTCGCCTCCTCGAGACGCAGGTCCGGGAAGTCGGGGAAGAGGAGGGGCTCTTCCCGGAAGCGCTTGTAGGCCCAGGCCCGGGCCAGGGCGATGGCCGCCGACTCGGGGAAGCGGTAGAGGGCTACCCGTCCCAACACCCGGGCCCGCACCCCCGCGGAGCCCATGGCACAGGCTAGGAGGAGCTTCTCCCCTTCCGCCTCCCCTAGGAGGTTTAGGAACTCCTCCTCGGAGGCGTACCCCATGGGCACGAAGAGGAGAAAGACGCTTCCCGCATCGCTTTCTAGGGCCTCCTTGAGCGCCCGGGCGTAGTCCTCCGCCTTGGCGGTGGAGCCCAGGTCCACGTGCTCCACCTCGAGGCCCCCTTCCCGCAGGGCCTCCAGGGCCAGGTTGGAGGGGCCGGAGGCGTTGGAGATGAGGCGTACCCGGCCGTTTTCCGGTAGGCGCCCCAAGGAGAGGAGGGCGGCCACGTCAAAGGCCTCCTCCAGGTCGTTGGCCCGCACCACCCCCGCCTGGGCGAAAAGGGCCCGCACCAGGGGATCCCGGGAGGGGTGGACGGCCAGGATGGGCTTCTTCTTGCCGATCCTGCGGGCCAGGCGGGAGAAGCGCCGGGGGTTGCCGAAGCTTTCCAGGTAAAGGAGGATGACCCGGGTGCGCTCGTCCTCCTCCCAGAACTGCAGGAGGTCGTTGGAGGAGATATCCGCCTTGGCCCCCAAGGAGGCAAAGGAGGCGATGCCGAGGCCCATCCCCTCGGCGTAGGCCATCACCGCCCGCCCCAGGGTGCCCGACTGGCTGGAGAGGGCCAAAGGCCCCGCCTTGGGCAAAGGGGCTAGGCCTGCGGCCAGGCGCACCTCGGGGTGGGTGTGCACGAGGCCCAAGGACCCAGGCCCCAAAAGGCGCATGCCGTAGCGGCGGGCCTTGTCCGCCAGGGCCTTGGCCTCTTCCGGGGCGAAGCCCGTGGTGAGGACGATGGCCCCCCTAACCCCCCGGCGGCCGCAGGCCTCCAGGGCGCCTGGGACGCGTTCCTTGGGCACGGCGATCACCGCCAGGTCCACGGGGCCGGGGATGCTCTCCACGCTGGGGTAGGCGAGGAGGGGGCCCACGGTGCCCCCCTCCTTGCCTATGGCCTCGTTCACGGGGTAGACGGGCCCCTGGAAGCGGCCAAAGATGAGGTTTTCCAGAACCCGGTAGCCGATGCTGTCCGGGTCCCGGCTCGCCCCCACCACCGCCACCCCCCGGGGAAAGAAGAAGGGGTGGAGGCTGGCGATGGTGGAAACCTTTTCCCGCCACTCAAACCGCTCCGCCGCCCGTTCCTCCAAGAGGATGTCAAACTCCACCTCCACCTCCCCCCCCTCCCGGTGGGCCCGCACCTGGAAGCCGCTTTCCATGAAGACGCTTAGCATCTGCCGGTTTTCCGCCAGGGTGAAGGCCTGGAAGCGCCGCACCCCCCGCTTGGCGGCGAGGAGGGCTAAGCGCTCCAAAAGGAGGGTGCCGAGGCCCTTGCCCTGATAGGCGTCGTCCACCAGGAAGGCTACCTCGGCGGTGTCCTCCCCCTTGGCCCGCACGTACTCCCCGGTGGCCACGATCCTCGGGGGCTCCCCGGCCAGGACGATGAGGGTCACCTTCTCCTCCTCGGGCTTGGCGGAAAGGAGGAGTTCCGCCGCCTTCTCCGGGGAGATGGGGGAGAAGAAGCGCATGCGCAGGGATTCCGGGGAAAGCCGCCTGAGGAACGCCACGAAGAGGGGGAGGTCCTTGGGGGTGGCCCGGCGCAGGAGGGCGGTGCGCCCGTCCTTGAGGAGGACGGGGCCCTCCTCGAGGCCGTACTGGGGCGTGGGCGGGGGCACGTACCCCATGCCCTTAGCCTACCCCAGCCGGACTGGGGGTAGCATAGGGCCATGCTGCGCCTGGACACCCGCTTCCTCCCCGGGTTTGCCGAGGAGCTCAAGGCCCACGCCCCCCTTCTCCTGGAGGCGCGGGAGCGCCTTTTGGCCAAGCGGGGCCAGAAGGGGGCCATGCTGGGCTGGATAGACCTCCCCGAGGACACGGAAACCCTAAGGGAGATCCGCCGCTTCCGCGAGGCGAACCCGTGGGTGGAGGACTTCGTCCTTTTGGGGATTGGGGGGAGTGCCCTGGGGCCCAAGGCCCTCGAGGCCGCCTTCCGTGAAAGCGGCGTCCGCTTCCACTACGTGGACCACGTGGAGCCCGAGCTCATCCGGAAGCTTCTCCAAAGCCTTGACCCCCACAAAACCCTGGTCAACGCCGTCTCCAAGTCCGGGGCCACGGCGGAAACCCTGGCGGGGCTTTTGCTCTTTTTGGACTGGCTGAAGGCCCACCTGGGGGAGGCGTGGCGGCGGCACCTGGTGGTGACCACGGACCCTAAGGGAGGCGCCCTAAGGGCCCTGGCGGGGCGGGAGGGCTTGAGGGCCTTTGCCATCCCCGAGGAGGTGGGGGGCCGGTTTTCCGTGCTCTCCCCCGTGGGCCTTCTCCCCCTGGCCTTTGCCGGGACTGACCTGGACGCCCTCCTCATGGGAGCCCGCAAGGCCAACGAGCAGGCTTTGGCTCCCTTAGAAGAAAGCCTCCCCCTGAAGACGGCCCTCCTCCACCACCTGCACCGCCACCTCCCCATCGCCGTCTTCATGGTGTACTCCGAGCGGCTTAAGTACCTCCCCGCCTGGTTCGTCCAGCTCCACGACGAGTCCTTGGGCAAACTGGACCGGGAAGGAAGGCGCGTGGGCACCACCGCCCTCCCCGCCCTGGGCCCCCAGGACCAGCACGCCCAGGTGCAGCTTTTCCGGGAAGGCCCCTTGGACAAGCTCCTCACCCTGGTCATCCCGGAAAACCCCGTGGAGGACCTCCCCTTGCCCCCGGCGGCGGAGCTTCCGGAGGCAGGGTACCTCTTCGGCAAGACCCTTTTCCGCCTCCTCAAGGCCGAGGCGGAGGCCACCTACCAGGCCCTGGCGGAGGCGGGGCAACGGGTCTACGCCCTTTACCTTTCCCAGGTGTCCCCTTTCGCCGTGGGCTGGCTCCTGCAGCACCTCATGTGGCAGACCGCCTTCCTGGGGGAGCTTTGGGGGGTGAACGCCTTTGACCAGCCCGGGGTGGAGCTCGGCAAGCGCCTCACCCGGGCCTTTTTGGAGGGGGAGGGTTAGGGTGGAAGCGTGGAAATGTGCCTTGTGATACCCTGGCCTGGAGGAGGCCCGTATGGACCGCCTGAGCTATATCGGCATCCAACCCAAGAAACAGGTCTTTTGGAACACCGTTTCCCCGGTGCTGGTGGAGCACACCCTGCGCCGAGGCGAGGGGTTTTTGGCCCATAAGGGCCCCTTGGTGGTGGACACCACTCCTTACACGGGGAGAAGCCCCAAGGACAAGTTCGTGGTGCGGGAGCCGGAGGTGGAGGGGGAGGTCTGGTGGGGGGAGGTGAACCAACCCTTTGCCCCGGAGGCCTTCCAGGCCCTTTTGGAGCGGGTGGCCCAGTACCTTTCCGAAAGGGACCTCTATGTCCAGGACCTTTACGCCGGGGCGGACAAGCGCTACCGCCTGGGGGTCCGGGTGGTGACGGAAAGCCCCTGGCACGCCCTTTTCGCCCGCAACATGTTCCTCTCCCCCCGGCACTTCCCCGAGGACGACGAGGCGGAACGCTTCCAGCCTGGCTTCACCGTGGTCCACGCCCCCCACTTCCTGGCCGACCCCGAGCGGGACGGCACCCGGAGCGAGGTCTTCGTGGGCATCAGTTTTGGGCGGCGCCTCGTCCTCATCGTGGGCACCAAGTACGCCGGGGAGATTAAAAAGAGCATTTTCACGGTGATGAACTACCTGATGCCCAAGCAAGGGGTCTTCCCCATGCACGCCTCGGCCAACGTGGGGCGGGAGGGGGACGTGGCGGTCTTCTTCGGGCTCTCCGGCACGGGCAAGACCACCCTTTCCACCGACCCCGAAAGGCCCCTCATCGGGGACGACGAGCACGGCTGGAGCGAGGAGGGGGTCTTCAACTTTGAGGGGGGGTGCTACGCCAAGGTCATCCGCCTTTCCCCGGAGCACGAGCCCCTCATCTATAAGGCCTCCAATCAGTTTGAGGCCATCCTGGAAAACGTGGTGGTGAACCCGGAAACCCGCCGGGTGGAGTGGGACGACGACTCCAAGACGGAAAACACCCGCTCCTCCTACCCCATCGCCCACCTGGAGAACGTGGTGGAGTCCGGGGTGGCGGGCCACCCCAAGGCCATCTTCTTCCTTTCCGCCGACGCCTACGGCGTCCTTCCCCCCATCGCCCGCCTCACCCCGGAGCAGGCCATGTACTACTTCCTCTCCGGCTACACCGCCCGGGTGGCGGGCACGGAGCGAGGCATCACCGAGCCCAGGGCCACCTTTTCCGCCTGCTTCGGGGCGCCCTTCCTTCCCCTGCACCCCGGGGTCTACGCCCGCATGCTGGGGGAGAAGATCGCCCGCCACGGGCCTCGGGTCTACCTGGTGAACACGGGCTGGACCGGGGGGCCTTACGGGGTGGGGCGGCGCTTCCCCTTGCCCGTGACCCGGGCCCTCTTGCGGGCGGCGCTTAACGGGGTCCTCGAGGGCGTCCCCTACCGCCAGGACCCCATCTTTGGCTTTGAGGTGCCCCTGGAGGTGCCCGGGGTGCCCAAGGAGCTTCTGGACCCCCGGGGGACCTGGGAGGACAAGGAGGCCTACGACCGGCAGGCCCATAAGCTCGCCGCCCTCTTCCAGGAGAACTTCCTAAAGTATGCGGATGGGGTGGACGAGGCCGTGCGCCGGGCCGGTCCCCGGGTGGGTTAAGGGTTAGGCCTATTCCCCAGGCCCTTGCCAAATAGGGCCTGGGGGTATTAGGCTCCTAGGTGGCGGAAATGGTAGGGACAAATGTACTTCACCCCCGGCGGAAACCTTTTGGCAGAATGGTAGGCGCTACCGTCTGGGGGACGGGTTTCCTATGAGCCAGACCTGGTTTAGCCGCTACGCCTGGGGAATACTCCTTTGGAACGTCCTGGTGGCCCTTTGGGGGGCCTACGTGCGGGCCACGGGCTCGGGGGCGGGGTGTGGGGCCCACTGGCCCACCTGCAACGGGGAGATCATCCCCCGAAGCCCCCAGGTGGAAACCCTCATTGAGTTCACCCACCGGGCCACCTCGGGCTTGGCCTTCCTATCTGTCCTCTTCCTCCTCGTCCTGGCCCTGCGCGCCTTGCCCAAGGGGCATCCCGCCCGGTTTGGCGCTGGGCTTTCCTTCCTCTTCATGGTCACGGAAAGCCTCGTGGGGGCCTCCCTGGTCCTCTTCGGCTGGACCGCCCACAACGTGAGCGCCGAGCGGGCCGTGGTGCAGATGGTCCACCTGGCCAACACCTACTTCCTCCTGGCCGCCCTGGCCCTCACCGCCTGGTGGGCCTCGGGAGGTGCCCCTTTGCGCCTGAGGGGCCAAGGGGCGGTGGGGTGGGCCCTCCTTCTTGGGCTACTCGCCCTCCTTTTCCTGGGCATGAGCGGGGCGGTCACCGCCCTGGGGGACCTCCTTTTCCCCGTGCGGAACACCCTGGAGGCCCTGGAACGCTCCTTAACCCCGGGGGAGCACTTCCTGGTGCGCCTTAGGGTGCTCCACCCCCTCATCGCCGTGAGCGTGGGGCTTTACGTGGTCTTCGCCGGCTTCCTCGTGGCCCACCTCCGCCCCTCGGAGGCCACGAGGCGCCTGGCCCAGGGCCTGGCCTACCTCTACGGGGTCCAGCTTTTGGCGGGCTTGGTGAACGTCTGGCTCAAGGCCCCCGTGTGGATGCAGATCCTCCACCTCTTCCTGGCCTACGCCGTGTGGCTTCTCTTTGTCCTCCTCATGGCCTCGAGCCTGGCCCAAGGGACGAGGCGGGTGGAGCTAGGGGAGGGCCAGGGGGCCCAGGTCCACCGGGGCACCGGGGGGGCCACCTGGAAGGACTACTTGGCCCTCACCAAGCCCAGGGTCATCAGCCTTCTCCTCCTCACCACCCTCCTCGCCATGCTCATCGCCGCCAAGGGGTGGCCGGGGACCGGGCTTTTCCTGGCGGTGGCCCTGGGCGGCTACCTAATGGCGGGAGCGGCCAACGCCATCAACATGGTGGTGGACCGGGACATTGACGCCCGCATGAAGCGTACCGCCAAAAGGCCCACGGTGACCCAGAAAATCTCCAGCCGTGATGCCCTCCTTTTCGCCTTCGCCCTCGCCCTCTTGGGCTTTGGCCTCCTTTGGTGGTCCGCCAACCTCCTCACCGCCACCCTGGCCCTTATGGGCCTCATCTGGTACGTTCTGGTCTACACCCTTTACCTCAAGCGGCGCACCTGGCAGAACATCGTCATCGGCGGGGCGGCGGGGGCCTTCCCGCCCTTGGTGGGCTGGGCGGCGGTGACGGGGGAGCTGAACCTCTTCGCCTGGTACCTCTTCGCCCTCATCTTCTTCTGGACCCCCGTGCACTTCTGGGCCTTGGCCCTCATGATCCAGGACGACTACCGGGCGGTGGGGGTGCCCATGCTGCCCGTGGTCCTGGGGGAGCGGGTCACGGTGATGCAGATCGCCCTTTACGCCCTCCTCACCGCCTTGATCTCCCTCATGCCCCTTCTTTTGGGCGAGTTGGGCCTGGTCTACCTCCTCCTCAGCCTGGCCCTGAACGCCCTCTTGTTGCTCAAGGCCCTTGCCCTCTACCGCCAGCCCGAGCGGAGGACGGCGGTTTCGCTGTATAAATACTCCATGCTCTACCTGGCCCTCTTGTTCGTGGCCATGGCGGTGGACCGGGTGCTTTAGGGAGGGAGTGGATGAAGCGAGCGTTTGCGGCCCTAAGTCTTTTCGGTTTAGTCCTAGCCCAGGAGGCCCACCGGGTGGCCATCACCCACCCCTTTTCCCCGGTGAACCGGGAAACCAACCACCTCCTGGTCTGGGTCCTGGTCTTCTCCGTGCTCATCTTCGGCGTGGTGGCGGGCGCCTTGGCCTACATCACCTGGAAGTTCCGCGCCCACCCGGGCCAGCAGGGCGAGCCGCCCCAGATCCACGGGAACGACCGCCTCGAGGTCATCTGGACCCTGATCCCCCTGGCCATCATCCTGGTCCTCTTTGGCCTCACGGCCCGGGCCCTCATCCAGGTGAACCAACCCATCCCGGGGGCCATGAAGGTGGAGGTCACGGGGTACCAGTTCTGGTGGGACTTTAACTATGCGGAGCTTGGCTTCCGCAACTCCAACGAGCTCATCCTGCCCGTGGGGGTGCCGGTGGAGCTGGAGGTGACCTCCAAGGACGTGATCCACTCCTTCTGGGTGCCGGGCCTTGTGGGCAAGCAAGACGCCATTCCGGGACAAAAGACTCGGATACGTTTTGTAGCGGAGAAGCCGGGCAACTATTACGGCTTCTGCGCCGAGCTCTGTGGGCCAAGCCACGCCCGCATGCTCTTCCGGGTCTTGGTGGTGCCCAAGGAGGAGTTTGAGCGCTTCGTGGAGGCGGCCAAGAACTACACCCCCCCCGTGGCCGACGCCCGTGGGCAGGAGGTGTTCCAGCAAAACTGCATGGCCTGCCATGGGGTGCAGGGGAAGATGCCCCCGGCGGTCATCGGTCCCGAACTCGCTTTCGTGGGGAACCGGGTGAGCCTGGGGGCGGGTATCGTGGACAATACCCCTGAGCACCTCAAGGCATGGATCAAGGACCCCGCCGCCATGAAGCCTGGGGTCAAGATGCCGGGCTTCCCCCAGCTTTCCGAGGAGGACTTGGACGCCTTGGTGCGCTACCTGGAGGGGCTTAAGGTGGAGGGCTTTGACTTCAAGGCCCTGCCCAAGTTCTAGGGAGGTTTGAGGATGGCCATTACCGCAAAGCCCAAGACCAGCGTGTGGGCGGTTCTTTGGGACCTGCTCACCACCGTGGACCACAAGAAGATCGGCCTGATGTACACCGCCACCGCCTTCTTCGCCTTCGCCCTGGCGGGGGTCTTCTCCCTCGTCATCCGGGCGCAGCTGGCGGTGCCCAACAACACCCTCCTTACCGGGGAGCAGTACAACCAGGTCCTCACCCTGCACGGGGCCACCATGCTCTTCTTCTTCATCATCCAGGCCGGGCTCACCGGCTTCGGCAACTTTGTGGTGCCCCTGATGCTGGGGGCGCGGGACGTGGCCCTGCCCCGGGTGAACGCCTTCAGTTACTGGGCCTTCCTGGGGGCCATTATCCTCGCCCTCATGAGCTTCTTCTTCCCCGGCGGGGCCCCGGCGGTGGGCTGGACCTTCTACTACCCCTTCTCCGTGCAGTCGGGGAGTGGGGTGGATTTCTACATGGCGGCCATCCTCCTCCTGGGCTTCTCCAGCCTCCTGGGCAACGCCAACTTCATCGCCACCATCTACAACCTCAGGGCCCAGGGGATGAGCATGTGGAAGATGCCCATGTACGTGTGGAGCGTCTTCGCCGCCAGCGTCCTCAACCTCTTCAGCCTGGCGGGGCTCACCTCGGCCACCCTTCTGGTCCTTTTGGACCGCAAGATCGGCCTTTCCTGGTTTAACCCGGACATCGGGGGTGACCCCGTTCTCTTCCAGCAGTTCTTCTGGTTCTACTCCCACCCCACGGTCTACGTGATGCTCCTCCCCTACCTCGGCATCCTGGCCGAGGTGGCCTCCACCTTCGCCCGCAAGCCCCTTTTTGGCTACAAGCAGATGGTCTGGGCCCAGATGGGCATCGTGGTCCTGGGCACCATGGTCTGGGCCCACCACATGTTCACCGTGGGGGAGTCCACTGTCTTCCAGATTGCCTTCGCCTTCTTCACCGCCCTCATCGCCGTGCCCACGGGGGTGAAGCTCTTTAACCTCATCGGCACCCTGTGGGGCGGGCACCTGCAGATGAAGACCCCGCTCCTTTGGGTTTTGGGCTTCATCTTCAACTTCCTTCTGGGGGGGATTACCGGGGTCATGCTCTCCATGACCCCCCTGGACTACCAGTTCCACGACTCCTACTTCGTGGTGGCCCACTTCCACAACGTGCTCATGGCGGGCTCGGGTTTTGGGGCCTTCGCCGGGCTTTACTACTGGTGGCCCAAGATGACGGGCCGCATGTACGACGAGCGCCTGGGCAAGCTCCACTTCTGGCTCTTCCTCGTGGGCTACCTGGTGGTCTTCCTGCCCCAGTACGCCCTGGGCTTTTTGGGCATGCCCCGGCGCTACTACACCTACAACGCCGACATCGCCGGCTGGCCCGAGCTCAACTTCATCTCCACCGTGGGCGCCTTCATCCTGGGCTTGGGCGGGCTTGTCTGGATCTACGCCATGTGGAAGAGCCTCCGCTCCGGCGAGAAAGCCCCGGAGAACCCCTGGGGCGGCTACACCCTGGAGTGGCTCACCGCCTCCCCGCCCAAGGCCCACAACTTTGACGTGGTGCTTCCCAAGGAGTTCCCCTCCGAGCGGCCCCTTTATGACTGGGCCAAGAAGGGGGTGGAGCTGAAGCCCGAGGACCCGAGCCACATCCACCTGCCCAACAGCTCCTTCTGGCCCTTCTACGCCGCCGCCACCCTCTTCGCCTTCTTCGTTTCCGTGGCGGCCCTGCCCGTGCCCAACGTCTGGATGTGGGTCTTCCTGGCCCTCTTCGCCTACGGCCTCGTGCGCTGGGCCTTGGAGGACGAGTACAGCCACCCGGTGGAGCACCACACCCTTTCCGGCAAGTCCAACGCCTGGATGGGGATGGCCTGGTTCATCGTTTCGGAGGTGGGCCTCTTCGCCATCCTCATCGCCGGCTACCTCTACCTAAGGCTTTCCGGGGCGGCCACGCCTCCTGAGGAGCGGCCCGCCCTTTGGCTCGCCCTTCTCAACACCTTCTTCCTGGTGAGCTCCTCCTTCACGGTGCACTTCGCCCACCACGATCTCCGTAGGGGCCGGTTCAACCCCTTCCGCTTTGGGCTTCTCATCACCATTATCCTGGGCGTCCTCTTCTTCCTCTTCCAGGCGTATGAGTTTTACCAGTTCTACCACCACTCCTCCTGGCAGGAGAACCTCTGGACCGGGGCCTTCTTCACCATCGTGGGCCTCCACGGCCTGCACGTGGTGATCGGTGGCTTTGGTCTGGTTCTGGCCTACCTCCAGGCCCTGCGGGGCAAGATCACCCTCCATAACCACGGCACCCTCGAGGCCGCCAGCATGTACTGGCACCTGGTGGACGCCGTGTGGCTTTTCATCGTCGTCTTGTTCTACGTCTGGTAAGGCCACCAACCCCCTTTTCCCCCGCCCTTGGCGGGGGATTTTGCTATTTAAGGGAGAGATGCGGCTTTTGGTGGTGGACTTTGACTACTTTTTCCCCGTGCCCCAGGACTCCCGCCAGCCCGAGGCTCACCTCTACGCCTGGGCCCATTTTGAAACCCCTTACTACCTTCAGGAGGCTTGGGAGGCCCGGGCTTTAGCCTTCTTGCTCCGGGGCCTACCCTTGCCCGAGGCCCAGGGATGGGAGGGGTTTTGGGAGCGCTTTTGCTTTGCCCCGGGGGCCCGGCTTTTCTACGCTGACTCCAACGCCCTGGCTTTCCACCCTAGGGTGCGGGAGGGGGTGGAGGAGGTGGTGCTCTTTGACGCCCACCACGATGCCGGATACCGCCCTTTGGGGGAAGAGCCCGCCTGCGACGACTGGATGGTTTTCTATGCCCGCCAAGGGGCGAGGCTTACCCTTTACTACCCCCCCTGGCGGGACCCCTCCTTGGAGCCCGAGCCCCAGGTGCCCGTGGTGCGGCTTCTGGACCCGGGGGGAAAGGTGGAGGGGGTTTTCCACCGCGCCTTCCTCTGCCGCAGCGGGGCCTGGGTGCCCCCGTGGGTGGACCCCGCCTTTTTCGCCTTTTTGGAGGCGGCCCCCTTGCCCAAGGAGGCGCTAGAACCCGTGAAGCCCAGGGAGTTACGGGTGGAAGCCCTAAAGGCCAGGGTGCGGGAGGAGGGGCTTGGCCTTTGGATCATGGACGCCTTGCGCAAGCCTCGCTAGAGGGCTATAATCGCTAGGGCTTGGGGGCCGTTAGCTCAGCTGGCAGAGCAACCGACTTTTAATCGGTAGGTCGCAGGTTCGAATCCTGCACGGCCCACCACCCAAAGAAAACCCCCGGGGAGCACCCGGGGGTTTCTTGGCGGGCCCGAGAGGATTCGAACCCCTGACCTGCTGATCCGTAGTCAGCCGCTCTATCCAACTGAGCTACGGGCCCAAGCCGAACCTAAAGGTAGCACGAAGGGGTTCTTGCTGTCAATTGGTGCGGTTTCTCTAGGTCCTTCCTGCCCGAGCCCGCTTTCCGGGATAGGGGAGTTGGAAGGCAGGCATCCCTCGGGTAGGCCCTGAAAGGGCGCCTATGGGTTTTTCCCATATACCACCAAGGTATCGGCGATGAGGTCGTGCCACGCTTGGCGTTTGGGATGGAAGAAGGCCCAGAAGTAGCCGAGTAGAAGGGGCAGGGTGGAAAGGGTCTTGCCCACCACCTCCCGCATGAAGGCTGTGAGCCAGTCCACCGGTTTGCCGTCCAGCCGCACCACCTTTATCCCCAGGAGCATTTTTCCGGGGGTGGCCCCATAAAGGGCGGTGAAGGCCACGTAGTAGGCCCAGCCGGGAAGCCACTGAAAGAGGAGGTCCTGGGCTAAGGTGGTGGGGCCCAAGGGGTTTACCCCTGCTAGGGCCATGAGGAGGAGGGAGAGGGGCACGAGGATCAGGCTGTCCAGCAAAGAAGCCACGAGCCGCCGCCAGGGGCTTGCCACTACCATAGCCCACCTCCCAGATAACGGTATTCCAGGCGGAAGCGGCTCTGCGAGAGGAGGCCAAGGAGCGCTTCCGCCTCGCTCAGGCCAAGGGGGTTATCCTCGCCAACGAGCTCCTGGAGGAGGCCCTTGGGCTTCTCATACCGCACGAGCTGGAAGGCGCTGAGGCCAGCGAGCTCCGCCGCCCTTTTGGCGGCGTCCTCCAGGTAGCCTTCCCGGTCTGCAAGGCCCAGGGCCACCGCTTGCTTGCCCGAGTAGATGCGGCCATCCGCCAGTGCCCGCACCCTTTCCAGGGGAAGGTTTCTTCCCTCGGCCACCCGCTTGAGGAAGAGCTCGTAGGCTTCCCGCATGTAGGCCTTTAGCACCGCTTTCTCCTCCGGGGTCAGGGGCTTGAGTCCGGAGGCCATGTCCTTGAGGGCGCCCTCCTTCAGGACTTCCACCCTGAGGCCCAGCTTTTCCAGAAGGCCGCTCACCTCGGGAATGACGGAGATGACCCCGATGGAACCCGTGAGGGCCGTCGGTGGGGTGAAGATTTCCTGGGCGGCGGTGGCGGCGTAGTAGCCGCCGCTTGCTGCCACGCTGCCGAAAGCAGCCACGAGGGGCTTGGCCTCTGCCACGGCCTTCAGGGCTCGGTGGATGGCTTCGGTTTCCGTGACCCCGCCCCCAGGGCTGTCCACCCGGAGGACCACGGCCCGGACGGTTTCGTCCTCCCGGGCTTGGCGCGCTTGGGAGAGAAAGTCCTCCAAGGCTTTGCCTGTGGGGATGCTCCCCTTTAGCTCCAGGAGGAGGACCTTTTCCCCTGCGCCGTAAAGGGGGGCTTCCCGCCAGGCCCGGTTTTCCCGGGAGGCGGTAAGGCGTCCTAGGCCTACCGCCACGAGGGCTAGGACCAAAAGAAAGAGAAAAAGGGCTAGCCAACGTTTTCGGTTCATGTCCCCAGTAAAACACCCGGTGTTCCAGAAGACAACCGGTGTGGCTTGGGGGCAAAGCCCGGCTAGCCCGGGATGGCTGGACCCACGAAGGGGCGGGTCTAAAGGGGAAGGGCGGAAGCTTGCAAAAGCACCAGAAGGTCTACGGTTCCGAGGTTTCGCCTATCGGCATCATCCCCCGGCTTTTGGTCACCTCAGCGTACACGTCACGGAAAACGCCCGGGATGGGGGCGTGGGGCTTGTGCACCCGCACCCGCACTCCCTGAAGGCGGGGAAAGGCCGCCAGAAGGGCCTCCGCCAGGTGGTCCGCCAGGGCCTCAATGAGGTAGAAGCGGCGGTGGCGCACCGCCTCCTCCACCAAGGCGTAGACGGCGGCGTAGTCCACCGTCTCCTCCAGCCGGTCCCCCTTGCCCTCAAAGGCCACGGTAAGCCAGAGGTCCACCACAAACCGGGCCCCAAGCCGCCCCTCCTCGGGCATAACCCCGTGGCGGCCATAAAACTCCAACCCCAAAAGCGCAATGGTCCCCACGCCTCACCCCAAAAGGGCATGCCACACGGCAAGGGCCTCCCGGTGGGCGGCCACATCGTGCACCCGGAGGATCCTCGCCCCCTTCAGGACGGCGAAGAGGTGGGCAGCCACAGAGCCCACTAGGCGCCTATCGGGCACCTCCACCCCCGTGAGTTCCCCGATGGTGCGCTTGCGGGATAGCCCCACCAGCACCGGGTGCCCCAGGGCCACGATCTCCTCCAGGCGCTTTAGGAGGGCGAGGTTGTGCTCCAAAAGTTTCCCGAAGCCAAACCCTGGGTCCAGGACCACCTGGGGCACCCCAGCGCGTAGGGCCCTTTCCGCCTGGGCCTTGAGGAAGTCCCGCACCTCCCGCACCACGTCCCCGTAGCGGGCGTGGGCCATCATGGTCTTGGGGTCGGGCATGGGCATGTGCATGATGACGGCGGGCACCCCGAACCGGGCAGCCAGGGCCACCATGCGCTCGTCCCGAAGGCCCGTCACGTCGTTCAGGAGGTGGGCGCCAAGCTTTAGGGCCTCCTCCGCCACCTCGGGCTTGCGGGTGTCCACGCTCACCGGCACCCCCAAGGTCAAGACCGCCTCCAGCACCGGGAGAAGCCTCCTTTTCTCCTCCTCCACGGGCACGGGGTCCGCCCCGGGCCGGGTGGACTCGGCCCCCAGGTCCAGGATGTCCGCCCCCTCCGCCACCATGGCCTTGGCCCGCGCCAAGGCCTTTTCCGGGTCCAGGTAGCGCCCCCCATCGGAGAAGGAGTCGGGGGTCAGGTTGAGGATGCCCATGAGGAGGGGGCGGTCCAAGGGAAGGGCGCGGTCCCGAAGCCTAAGCACGTTTGGATTATAGTGAACGCATGCGGCTCCTGGCGGCGGTGGACCTGGGAGAGGCCCTCGAGGCCCTGGTGGCCACGGCCCGCCACCTGGAAAGGGGGCTTGGGGTGGAGGCCGAGCTTTTGCACGTGGTGCCCACCCCTTACTTTGACGCCCTGGCCCAACGCTTCCCCGAGCTAAAGGAGGCCTTGGCGGCCGCCCTGGAGCAGGCGGAGGCCAAGGTGCGGGAGGCCCTTTCGGCCACGGGGATAAGGGCCACGGTCCTCCGGGGCTTTCCCGCCCAGGTGGTGGCGGGGGAGGCGCAAAAAAGCCGCCTGGTCCTCCTGGGGCAACGGGCTACGGGGACCCTCGAGGCCCTGGCCCGGGGCGGCCTGGCCCGCTACCTCCTCCACCGGGGGGAGGTGCCCGTCCTCCTCCTGCCCAAGGCCCTGACCCATATCCGGCGCATCGCCGTGGGCCTGGACGAAAGCCCAGCGGCCCTCGCCGCCTTCCGGGTGGCGGAGGCCTGGGGCAAGGCCTTGGGGGCCGAGGTCTTCGCCCTCCACCTGGTGAGCGGCAAGGGGGGGTGTTGCTTCCCCACCTACCTGGACCCGGAAAGGCTTTCCCTGGCGGAGGTGTTGGAGCGGGCCAAAGCCTTCCTGGGAGGCCTCCTCAAGGCCACGGGGGTGGTGGAGGTTTCCCCGGGAGAGGACGAGCTGGACCTGGTGCGCCTGGCCCAGGCCCGGCAAGCCGACCTCTTGGTCCTGGGCTCCAAGGCCAAAAGCACCTGGCGCCACCGCCTTGGGCGCATGGTAGAGGCGCTTTCCACCCAAAGCCCCCTGCCCCTTTTGGTGGTGCCCGAGGCCACGGTCTGGTAAGGTAAAGCCCATGCGCCACGGGCCTGGGTGGTTCCTCCGCCTCTCCGCTTACTGGTTCGCCACCAGCTTCAAGTGGTTCCTGGTCCTCTTGGTCCTCCTTCCCGCCAAGGTGGCGGAGCTCTCCCCTCCCGAGGAGAAGGCGAGCCGCCTGGGCTTCCTCTTCGCCTTAGGGGCGGTGATGGCCATCCTGGGCCCGCCCCTCATGGGCTACCTCTCGGACCGCCTGGGGAAAAGGCGGCCCTTTCTCCTTTGGGGTAGCCTCCTCACCGCCTTGGCCCTGGTGCTCCTCGTCCACGCCCCTAGCTACGGGGTGCTCCTTCTTTCCTACCTCCTCCTCCAGGTGGCGGACGACCTGGCCACGGGGCCCTATAGCGCCCTCATCCCCGACCTGGTGGCCAAAGGGGAGCGGGGCCAGGCCTCGGGCTACATGGGGGCGCTCCAGGTATTGGGCCAGGTCCTGGGGGGCGCTATGGGCTTCCTCCTTCCCCTTGCGCCCCAGGCCTATGTAGCCGCCCTCCTCAACCTCTTGGGGGCGGGGCTTAGCCTTCCCCTGGTCCCCGAGGCCCTGCCCCACCGCTCCCGGCGCCCCTTCCTCGAGGCCATGGCCGCCCCCTGGCGGGATAGGGACTTCCTCCTCGTCTACCTCACCCGCTTTTTGGTGATGCTGGGCTTCTACCTGGCCCAGACCTACCTCCAGTACTACCTGGCCGACGTGGTGCGGACCTTCCAGGCCCTGGGCCGCACCCTCACGGAAGAACCCTTCCAGGCAGTAGCCCTGCTAGGCCTCCTCATCTCCTTGGGAGCCGGGCTTGCCAGCGTCCCCGCCGGCCGGGCCTCGGACCGGCTTGGGCGCAAGCGGCTCATCTACCTCTCGGGGGCGGGGCTTGGGGCCATGATGCCCTTTATCCTCCTCTTTCCCCGTTACGACCTCCTCCTCGCCCTTTCCCTCCTCTTCGGGCTCTTCTACGGGATCTACCTGGCGGTGGACTGGGCCTTGGTGGCGGATGTACTCCAAGACCCCAAGGCCCACGCCACGGACATGGGCCTCTGGCAGACCTCCATCGTGGTGCCCCAGGTGTTGGCCGGCGCTTTCGGCCGGCCCATAGACCTCCTGAACGCCCGGGAAGAGGGCCTCGGCTACCTGGTCCTTTTCCTCCTGGCCGGGGGGTTCTTCCTTATGGGAGCCTTCCTGGTGGCCCCCATCCGCCGGGCCCGGTAGGGAAAAGTTTGGAAAAGTTGCCTTCAGGACGCATTGACACCCACTTCCCTCCCCGGTAGGATGGGGCCGGTTTTCTTGGGGGGTAAGAATATGCGCTTTTTCTTGGGTTTATCCCGCACCATAGACGCCCTTACGGAAGGGGTGGGACGGCTTGTGGTCTGGCTCGTCCTCCTGGTGGCCCTCCTCTCCGCCGGCAACGCCATCCTGCGCTACGGCTTCAACTACAGCTCCAACGCCTACCTCGAGGCCCAGTGGTATATGTTCAGCCTCATCTTCCTCCTGGGGGGAGCCTATGCCCTTAAGCACAACGCCCACGTGCGGATAGACCTCCTCTTTGGCCGCCTTAGCCGCCGCACCCAAGCCTGGATTGACGTGGTGGGCACGGTGCTTTTCCTCCTCCCCATGGCCCTTGGGGTGCTCTACCTGGCCTGGCCCTGGGCCATGAGCTCCCTGGCCATCCGGGAGGTGTCCCCGGACGTGGGGGGCTTGCCCCGCTGGCCCATCAAGCTGGCCGTCCTCCTCGGCTTCGCCCTTTTGCTCCTCCAGGGCATCTCGGAACTCATCAAACGCATCGCCTTCCTCACCGGGTACCGCGCCACCCCTTGGGACGAGGAGGAGAAGGAGGTACAGGAATGAGCCTAGAAACCCTCATGCCCCCCCTGATGTTCCTCGCCCTCGTAGTCTTCCTGCTTTCTGGCTATCCCGTGGCCTTCTCCTTGGGGGCGGTGGGCATCGTCTTCGGCTTTTTGGGCATCGCCCTGGACCTCTTCCCGGCGCCCCTGCTTCGGGCCATGCCCGACCGCATCTTCGGCATCATGTCCAACCAGCTCCTCCTAGCCATCCCCTTCTTCACCTTCATGGGCATCATCCTGGAAAGAAGCGGGCTGGCGGAGGACCTCCTGGACACCATGGGCAAGCTCTTTGGGCCCCTAAGGGGAGGCCTCGCCCTGAGCGTGGTCTTCGTGGGGGCCATCCTCGCCGCCACCACGGGGGTGGTGGCGGCGAGCGTCATGGCCATGGGCCTCATCTCCTTGCCCGTGATGCTCAAGTACGGCTACAACCCCCGCCTGGCCAGCGGGGTCATCCTGGGCTCCGCCACCTTGGCCCAGATCATCCCCCCAAGCGTGGTCCTCATCGTCCTGGCGGACCAACTGGGGGTGAGCGTGGGGGACATGTACCGGGCGGCCCTGATCCCGGCGGGGCTCACCGTGGCCCTTTACTTCCTCTACGTCATCTACGTGGCCCTCTTCCGGCCCCAGTGGGCTCCTGCCCTCCCGCCCGAAGCCCGTCCCGACGCCGGCAAGGAGGGGCAGGCGGCCTTCGCCCTCCTCTCCTACCTCCTGGTGGGGGTGGGGGCCTGGCGGGTGGGGGAGTTTCTGCACCTTCCCGGCTGGCTCGAGGGCCTGGAGGTCCTACTGGGCCTGGGCCTTTGGACCCTTTTCCTCCTCCCCTGGATCCGGAAAAACCCCCTCCTCCGGAGGGCCCTCCTCTCCATGGTGCCCCCCTTGGTCCTCATCTTCCTGGTCCTGGGCACGGTGCTCATCGGCCTCGCCACCCCCACGGAGGCCGGGGCCATGGGCGTGGTGGGGGCCTTGCTCCTCGCCGCCCTAAACCGCCGGCTTTCCTTCCCCGTGCTCTACGGGGCCATGGAGGGTACGGCCCGCCTCACCGCCTTCGTCATCTTCATCCTGATCGGCTCCACCCTCTTCAGCTTGGTCTTCCGGGGCGTGGACGGGGACCTCTGGGTGGAAGGCTTCCTCACGGGGCTTCCGGGGGGCGAGGTGGGCTTCATCCTCTTCGTCATGGTCCTCGTCTTCCTCCTGGGCTTCTTCATTGACTTCTTTGAGATCGCCTTCATCGCCCTGCCCCTCCTCGCCATCGGGGCCGACGCCTTGGGGATTGACAAGCTCTGGTTTGGTCTACTGGTGGGGGTGAACCTCCAGACCTCCTTCCTCACTCCCCCTTTCGGCTTCGCCCTCTTCTACCTCAGGAACGTGGCCCCCAAGGAGGTGAAGACGGCGGACATCTACCTGGGGGGCATCCCCTTCATTGGGCTCCAGCTTCTGGTCCTCCTCCTCACCTATCTCCTGCGGGAGCCCATCCTCGCTTTCGTCCGGGGCTACTAAAAGAAACCCCCCCCGGGAAAGCCCGGGGGGGTATAGGTTTTCCCCCTTAGGAAGCGGGGAAGGCGAACTGCTCGTAGCCGAGCTCCGCCACCCCGAACCAGCGGTACTGCTCCTCCCGGAAGGCCTTCCAGGCGGTGTAGACCTTGCGGTAGGTGGCGTCCTTGGCCGCCTCCTCCTCGTACCAGTCAAAGGCCGCTTTCTGCGCTGCCCGCATGACCTCGGCGGGCCACTTCCTGAGGCGCACCCCGGCCTTGATGAGGCGTTGCAGGGCGGGGGCGTTCACCCGGTCGTACTTGGCCATCATCCACTGGTTGGCCTCCGCTGCCGCCACCTCAAAGGCCTGCTGGTACTCCTTGGGCAAGCGTTGCCATTCCCGGAGGTTCACGTAGAAGGAGAGCATGGGCCCGGGCTCGTGCCATCCGGGGTAGTAGTAGTAGCGGGCTACTTTGTAGAAGCCGAGCTTCTCGTCATCGTAGGGGCCCACCCACTCGGCGGCGTCCACCACGCCCCGCTCCAGGGCTGGGTAGATGTCCCCGCCCGCCAGGACCTGGGGTACCACGCCCAAGCGGCTCATCACCTGGCCCCCAGGCCCGGGGATGCGCATCTTGAGGCCCTTGAGGTCCGCCAGGCCCCTAATCTCTTTGCGGAACCAGCCCCCCATCTGCACCCCGGTGTTGCCGCCCGGGAACTGGATGATGCCGAAGTCAGCGAAGATGGGGCGGAAGAGCTCAATGCCACCCCCGTGGTACATCCAGGCGTTCTGCTGCCTGGCGGTGAGGCCGAAGGGCACCGAGGTGTCAAAGGCCAGGACCGAAGCCTTCCCCACGAAGTAGTAGCTGGCGGTGTGCCCCACCTCCACCGTGCCCTGCTGCACGGCGTCCATCACCTGAAGCCCGGGTACGATCTCCCCCGCCTGGTAGGCCCGGATCTGGAAGCGGCCTCCCGTGAGGGCGGAAACCCTTTCCGCCAAGACCTCCGCCGCCCCGTAGATGGTGTCCAGGCTCTTGGGGAAGCTGGAGGCCAGGCGCCAGCGCACCTGGGGCTGCGCCTGGGCATAGACCGTACCGAACGCTGCGCTGGCCGCTACGCCGATACCCGCCTTCTTCAAGAAATCACGCCGTTTCATTTTGACCTCCTTCGCGGTCCGGGGGGATTATACCCTACCAGGGGGCCAGTAGCGCAAGACCATTCGTAACCGGCTTCTCCTCTAAGCCTCCCTCCTGGGAGTATACCCCTGGGCGTTTGGCTTCCGGATCTGGGTTTGCATATTTACAAACGAGGAATTGAGGACTTTTTAACCCTCTTCTGCGCCTGAAGAAGGGCCTGCGCTAGAAAGCCGGCGGATCTCCTCAATGAAGCGCTCCACGGAGTCAAACTCCCGGTAGACGGAGGCGAAGCGGATGTAGGCCACGTGGTCCAGGTCGCGCAGGAAGGCCATGGCCTTAAGGCCGATCTCCTCGGAGGAAATCTCGGGGCCCGCCACCTGGTCCTCAAAGGTGTAGGCGAAGCGCCGCAAGGTTTCCTGGTCCACGGGCCGCTTCTCGCAGGCCAAAAGGAGGCCCCGGAGGAGCTTGTCCGGGTTGAAGGGCTCTTTACGCCCATCCCGCTTCACCACCATCAGGGGTTCTAGTTGCGTGCGCTCGTAGGTGGTGAAGCGGCGGCCGCAACTCGGGCATTCCCGGCGGCGGCGGATGGCCGTCCCCTCGTCGGAGGGGCGGGAGTCCACCACGCGCGTGTCGGGATGGGCGCAGTAAGGGCATTTCATGGGACTTCCCGCAGGAGCTCGTAGACCTCGGGGGAGGTGGGGGGTTCGGGCAGTTGCACCTCCAGGACCACCCCCCGGATGCCCTCGGAAACCATGGACCCAAGGCCCAAGGCAGCCCGCACCAAAGCCTGGTCGTAGGCCTCCCCCACGGGGTCGCGGGAAGGCACCACCCCGTTCACCCGCACCCCGGGGAAGGTACGGCTCGCTCCCTCAATGAGCCCTTCCACCGCCTTGCGCACGGAGAGGGTGTGGGGCTCCATGCGGGCGGAAGGGGGCAGGACCAGGGTGACGAACCCGCCCCCCGCCAGGTGGCGCAGGCCGTATTGCAGGACGTAAAGGCTGCTCTTCACGTCCTGGCTCATGAGGTCGTACCACTCCCCTTCCAAAAGCTCCACGAAGGGGGTCTTGCTCTCGGCGGTGGTCACGTGGACGATGCCGTCCAAAAGGCCGAAGAGCTCCTCCACCTTCTCAAAGGTGCTGGTCACGTCCAAGACCACGCTCATGTCCCCCCGGATGGGTATGGCCGTGGCCCCCAAGGCCTCCACCTCGGAGGCCACCGAGGTGGCCAGTTCCACGTCCGGGTCCACGGCGATGACCGTGGCCCCGTTCCGCCCGTAGCCGTGGGCGATGGCCCGCCCGAAGCCCCGGCCAGCCCCGGTCACCATGACGATCCGCCCCTCGAGGCCCAACAGGTCCCGTGACATCAGGCCCATTGTAAGGGAAAATAAGGGCATGGCCCGAATCCGCGTGGCCCAAGGGGACATCACCGGGTTCCAAGGGGACGCCATCGTCAACGCCGCCAACAACTACCTGAAGCTGGGGGCAGGGGTGGCGGGGGCCATCCTGCGCAAAGGGGGGCCCTCCATCCAGGAGGAGTGCGACCGCATCGGCAAAATCCGCGTGGGGGAGGCGGCGGTCACGGGGGCAGGGAACCTCCCCGTGCGTTACGTGATCCACGCCGCCGTCCTGGGGGACGAGCCCGCTAGCCTGGAAACCGTGCGCCAGGCCACCCGGAGCGCCTTAGAGAAGGCGGTGGAGCTCGGCCTAAAGACCGTGGCCTTCCCCCTTTTGGGCACCGGGGTGGGAGGGCTTCCCGTGGCGGAGGTGGCCCGGGTGATGCTGGAGGAGATCAAGAAGGCCCCGGACACCCTGGAGGTAACCCTCTACGGCTACCGGGAAGAGGACGCCGAGGCCATCCGCCGGGCCCTTTAGGGCGGCGTTTCGGCGGGCGGAGGGGGGGTGGTCTCGGCCTTAGGGAAGTAGCCTTCCTGCAGGGCTTTGAGGTCCTCCCCGTCCACCTTCCCGTCCCCGTTCTGGTCCCCCTTGAGCCCCTGGCCCTCCTTGCCCAGGTTCTGCGCCACCTCCCAAAGGGCGGCGAAGGGTTTGCCCCGGGGCAAGGGCTGGCCTAGGGGCTTCCCCTCCTTGTCGTAGAGGACCGCCTTGGGGGAAAGCCTGGGGGTGAGGGGCTTCGCCGGGGTGAGGAGGAGGCGGAAGGCCTCCTGGTCCTTGATGGGCTTGGCGAAGGCCATGTCCAGGCGCAAAAGCCCCGAGGCGGGGTCAAAGTCCAGGAGGTAAGCGGGGCTTAGCGCCTTAAGGCTTTCCAGGGCAGGGGTCAGGTCCTTCAGGAGTAGCTCTAGCTGGAAGCCCACCGCCTCCCTTACCTCCACCCGCCCAAGGAGGAGGAAGGGGGCCTCCACCTGGGCCTGGGGGGCCACCAGGGTAAGCCTGGGCGGGGGCGGGTCGGAGACGGTGAGGGTGAGCTTCTGGGCCCGGCTGTTCTTGGCCCCGTCCTCCA
This sequence comes from Thermus hydrothermalis, assembly GCF_022760925.1. Lineage (NCBI taxonomy): Bacteria > Thermotogati > Deinococcota > Deinococci > Thermales > Thermaceae > Thermus > Thermus hydrothermalis. Next base: position 79,022 of record NZ_JAKTNT010000009.1, read on the forward strand.
CGGTAAGGATGAGGGGGAACTGGCCCTTTTCCTTGGGCACCCCGCTAAGCCGCCCCCCCTGGAAGGCGAGGCCCTGGGGGAGCCTGCCCTCCAGGCTGAAGCTATAAGGCCTCACCCCCCCCTCGGCGCTGAAGGCGGCGCTATAGGGCTCGCCCAGATAGGCGGGGGGGAGGGTGGTGGCGGTGAGGCGGAGGGCCTCGAGGCCCGTGCCACCCGGGTCCTGGGTACCGCAGGCGGCCAAGAGGAGAAAAAGGGGCCAGGCCTTGCGCATAAGCAAAGTCTAGCGGCTATAGTTGAAGGCATGGTTAAGCCGGACTGGTGGATCCGGGAGATGGCCAAAAAGGGGATGATAGAGCCCTTTGAGGAGAGGCTCGTGCGGGAAGGGGTCATTAGCTATGGCCTTTCCTCCTTCGGCTATGACCTAAGGGCCGCCCCGGAGTGGAAGATCTTCACCAACGTCTTCTCCACCGTGGTGGACCCCAAGAACTTTGACGCGCGGAGCTTCGTGGAGTACGAGGGGGAGGAGGTCATCATCCCCCCCAACTCCTTCGCCCTCACCCGGAGCATTGAGTACATCCGCATGCCGGAAAACGTGATCGCCATCGCCCTGGGCAAGAGCACCTATGCCCGGTGCGGCATCGTGGCCAACGTCACCCCCTTGGAGCCGGGCTGGGAGGGGCACGTGACCCTGGAGATCTCCAACACCACCCCCCTCCCCGCCAAGGTCTACGCCGGGGAGGGCATCGTGCAGATCCTCTTCCTGGAAGGCCCGAGGCCCGAAACCACCTACAAGGACCGCAAGGGCAAGTACCAGGGGCAAAGGGGCATCACCCTGCCCCGGGTGTAGGCTATGGGGGTGCGCGTCCTCCTCTTGTTTCTCGTTTTCCTTAGCGCCTGCAAGGGTGAGAGCATGAAGCCCCTTCCCTACCTTTCGGAAAAGCCCGTGCGCTCCTTCAAGGCCCCTGAGCCGGTGCTGGAAGCGGGCAAGGACTACTACGCCCGCCTCAAGACCACCCAAGGGGATATCCTCTTGGACCTCCTGGAGAAGGAAACCCCCAACACGGTGAACTCCTTCGTCTTCCTGGCCCTTCACCGCTACTTTGACGGGGTGGTCTGGCACCGGGTCATCCCCGGCTTCGTGGCCCAGACGGGGGACCCCACGGGCACGGGCCGGGGCGGGCCCGGCTACACCTTCGGCCTGGAGATCGTCCCGGGCCTGGCCTTTGACCGGGAAGGCCTGGTGGGCATGGCCCGCACCCAGGACCCCAACTCCAACGGGAGCCAGTTCTTCATCACCCTGGCCCCCACCCCCCACCTCACGGGGCAGTACACCCTCTTCGCCCAGGTGGTGGAGGGGATGGAGGTGGTGCGCCGCTTAGCCCCCACGGAGGGCCTCGGGGCCAAGGCGGTGCCGGACCGCATCCTTAGCGTGGAAATCCTCGTGAAGGAATGATCCCCGAAGGCACCCGCTTCCTCCTCCCCCCCGAGGCTAGGCTCAAGGCCGAGCTCCAGGGGCGGCTCCAGAAGCTTTTCTGGCAACACGGCTACGAGCCCGTGGAGCTCCCCGCCCTCGAGGCCTTTGACCCCGGCCATCCCCTGGCGGAAAGGGCCTTCAAACTGGTGGACAAGACGGGGGAGGTGCTCGCCCTAAGGAGCGAGTTCACCACCCTCCTGGCCAAGCTCCTAAGGCCCCACCTGAAGGAGGGGGTCCACCGCTTCCAGTACGCCGGGGCCCTTTGGCTTAGGGAAGGGGATGCGGAGCTCGGGCGGCTTCGCGAGTACACCCAGGTGGGGCTAGAGCTCATCGGGGCCACGGGGCCCAAGGCGGATGCGGAGGTCCTCCACCTGGCCTTCGCCGCCCTCGAGGCCCTGGGGGTGGAAGGGGTGGTGGAGGTGGGCCTGCCGAGCCTGGTGGGGGAGGTGCTCAAGGCCTCGGGCCTCCCGGAAGGGGCTAGAAGGGCGGCGCAGGCCGCCATCCACCGCAAAAACCTCCCCGAGCTTTCCGCCCTCCTTGCCCACCACCCCGTGCCGGAGGGGGCGAAAAAGGCCCTCCTGGCCCTTCCCGACCTCTACGGGGGGCAGGAGGTCCTAAAGGAGGCCAAGGCCCTCCCCCTTCCCCCCAAGGCCCAAAAGGCCCTGGCCGACCTGGAGAGGACCCTGGCGCTTCTGGAAAGGCCCGTCCTCCTGGATCTGGGCATGGCCCGGCGGTACGAGTACTACTCGGGCATCTTCTTCCGGGCCTACACCCCGGGCTTCGGCCTGCCCCTTCTGGGGGGCGGGCGGTACGACGGGGCCCTTTTGCCTAAGGCGGCGGGCTTCGCCTTAGGGGTGGAACGGGCCCTGGAAGCCCTAAAGCTTCCCCAGGCGGAGGAGCCTCCAGAAGTCTTGGCCCTGGACCTAAAGGCCTTCCGCCGCTTCGCCCGGGAAAGGCGGGTGGAGCTTTTCCACGGGGAAGACCCCCTGGCCTACGCCAAGGCCAAGGGCATCCCCTACCTGGCGGAAGGGGAGCGCATCTGGGAGGTTTCGTGAAGCGCTACACCCTCACCGTGGCCCTGCCCAAGGGAAGGATGTTCCAGGAGGCCTACGAGGCCCTCCTGCGGGCGGGCCTTCCCCTTCCCCCCATCCAAGACCCCCGGGCCCTCCTCCACGGGGAGGAAGGGGGCGTGGCCCTCCTGGAGCTCCGCAACAAGGACGTGCCGGTCTACGTGGACCTGGGCATCGCCGAGATCGGGGTGGTGGGGAAGGACATCCTCCTGGACTCGGGGCGGGACCTCTACGAGCCCGTGGACCTGGGCTTTGGCGCCTGCCGGCTTTCCCTTATAAGGCGCCCTGGGGACACCTCCCCCATCCGCCGCATCGCCACCAAGTACCCCAACTTCACCGCCCGCTTCCTCAAGGAACGGGGCTGGGTGGCGGACGTGGTGGAGCTTTCCGGCAACATTGAGCTCGCCGCGGTCACGGGCCTGGCGGACGCCGTGGTGGACGTGGTGCAGACCGGGGCCACCCTAAGGGCGGCGGGGCTTATAGAGGTGGAGGTCCTCGCCCACTCCACCGCCCGGCTCGTGGTGAACCGGCAGGCCCTGAAGCTCAAGCGCTCCCTCCTCAAGCCCCTCATCGCTAAGCTGAGGAACCGTGACCGAGGCCCGTAGAAAGCGCATAGAGGAAGTGCTAAGGAAAAGGCAGCCCGACCTCACGGTGCTCCTGGAGAACGTGCACAAGCCCCACAACCTCTCCGCCATCCTCCGCTCCTGCGACGCCGTGGGGGTCCTCGAGGCCCACGCCGTAAACCCCACGGGGGGCGTGCCCACCTTCAACGAGACGAGCGGGGGAAGCCACAAGTGGGTCTACCTCCGGGTCCACCCAGACACCCCCTCCGCCTTCCGCTTCCTCCGGGAAAAGGGCTTTCGCATCTACGCCACCGCCCTCCGGGAGGACGCCCGGGACTTCCGCGAGGTGGACTATACCAAGCCCACCGCCATCCTCCTGGGAGCGGAGAAGTGGGGGGTTTCCGAGGAAGCTTTGGCCCTGGCGGATGGGGCCATAAAGATCCCCATGTTCGGGATGGTGCAAAGCCTCAACGTGAGCGTGGCGGCGGCGGTCATCCTCTTTGAGGCCCAACGGCAACGCCTACAGGCGGGGCTCTACGAAAGGCCCCGCCTGGACCCCGAGCTTTACGAGAGGGTGCTGGCGGACTGGCTCAGGAAGTGACGTAGGTAAGCCAGCCCTCGTACTCGGGCCGCCTGCCCGTCACCACCTCCAAATAGACCTGCCGCAGGCGCAAGGCAATGGGCCCTGCGGTGCCCTGGCCGATGGGGCGCCAGTCAATCATGGACACGGGGGTTACCTCCGCGGCGGTGCCCGTCATGAAGACCTCGTCCGCCATGTAGAGCTGGTCGCGGGTGGCCCGCACCACCTGGACCTCGTAGCCCAGGTCCTTGGCGAGGCGGATCACCGTGTCCCGGGTGATGCCCTCGAGGTTCACCGAGTGCTCCAGGGCGTAGATGACCCCGTCCCGCACGAAGAAGAGGTTCTCCCCGCTCCCCTCGGCCACGTAGCCCTCCTCGTCCAGAAGGAGGGCCTCGTCGGCCCCTGCGGCCACCGCCTCCATCTTGGCCAGGGCGGAGTTCACGTAGTTCCCCCCCACCTTGGCCTTGCCCGGCATCACGTTGGCGGGGAAACGGGCCCAGGAGCTGGTGATGAGCTTGGCCCCTTTCCGCACCGCCTCCTCGCCCAAGTAGGCTCCCCACTCCCAGGCGGCCACCATGACCTCCGCCGGGTTGTTGGGCAGGGGGTTTACCCCCAAGGCCTTCGCCCCCATCCAGGCCAGGGGGCGGATGTAGCAACTTTTGTAGCCGTTTCGCCGCACCACCTCCTTGATGGCCTCCTCCAACTCCTCGGGGGCGAAGGGGATTTCCATGCGGAGCACCTTGGCGGAGTTATAGAAGCGCCGCACGTGCTCCTTCAGGCGGAAGATGGCGGGGCCTTTGGGGGTTTCGTAGGCCCGGATGCCCTCAAAGACGCTGGTTCCATAGTGCAGGGCGTGGCTTAGAACGCTGGTCTTGGCCTCCTCCTGGGGTACCAAGGCCCCGTTCATCCAGATAAGCCCCGCTTTGATGTGCACGTCCCCGCCTTTGGCCTCAGGCTTGGTCATGGCGAACCTCCGCCCCCATCATAACGCCTTCTTCCCCCGTGGAAAAAAGGCGTAGGGCGGTGAAGACCTCCCGGGCTTCCCGCGCCAAGGCCTCGGCCACCGGGGCCTTGAGGCTTCCCTCCCGGAGGAGGAGGTAGACGGTGCGCCCGGCCCCGGGGAAAAGGAGGGGCCTTAGGTGGGCCCGCTTCTCGGGAGGGAGGGTCCAGAGGGCCACCTCCGGCAGAAGGGTAAGCCCCCCTACCTCCTCCACCAGGCGGATGAGGGTTTCCAGGTCCCCGCTTTGGAACTCCACGGCCCGTTTCCGGAGGCTTGGCCGGCAGACGGAAAGGACCTGGTCGCGGAAGCAGTGGCCTTCGGAAAGCACCCAGGTGTCCTCTAGCGGGATCTCCAGGGGATGGAGCGCCGCCTTGGCATAGAGGGGATGGCGTGGGGAAACGTAGGCCAGGAAAGCCTCGGTGAAGAGGGGGTAGGCTTTGAGGCCCGGTACCCTTTCCTCTGTGCCCACAAGCCCGGCGTCCAGATGGCCCTCCTCGAGGCCCCTAAGGATGCCCGGGGTGAGCTCCTCCCGCACCGTCACCTCGAGGGCCGGATGCTTTTCCATAACCCGCGGGAGGAGGCGGGGGAGAAGGTAGGGAGCCAGGGTGGGGATGACCCCGATACGAAAGGGTCCTTGGAATACCCCTTCCTCCCCCCGGGCCAAGGCCTCTAGGCGCTCTACCTCCTCTAGCACCCGCCGCGCCTGGGCCACCACCGCTTGTCCCACCTCTGTGGGCTTGCCCTTTCTGCGGTCAAAGAGGCGCACGCCCAAGGCTTCTTCCAGCTTGCGGATCTGGACGCTCAGGGCGGGCTGGGTAAGGTACACCCGCTCCGCTGCCCGGGTGAAGTTTCCCTCCTCGGCCAAGGCCAGGAGGTAGCGTAGCTGGTCCAAGGTGACTTTCTTCATAGCTATATTTTATGGGAAGGGAAAGCACAATCTATTGGACTTATAGATCCCACCTGCCTAAGGTGGAAGGTGCCGGGCGGGAAAGCCCGCCCAGGCAAAGGAGGTGGGTATGTTTCTGAGGATAGACCGGTTGCAGATTGAGCTGCCCATGCCCAAGGAGCAAGACCCCAACGCCGCCGCTGCGGTGCAGGCGCTTCTTGGCGGGCGCTTCGGGGAGATGTCCACCCTGATGAACTACATGTACCAGTCCTTCAACTTCCGGGGGAAGAAGGCGCTCAAGCCCTACTACGACCTCATCGCCAACATCGCCACGGAGGAGCTCGGGCACATTGAGCTCGTTTCCGCCACCATCAACAGCCTCCTGGCCAAGAACCCCGGAAAGGACCTGGAGGAAGGGGTGGACCCTGTGAGCGCCCCGCTGGGCTTCGCCAAGGACGCCCGCAACGCCGCCCACTTCATCGCCGGGGGTGCCAACACCCTGGTGATGGGGGCCATGGGGGAGTACTGGAACGGGGAGTACGTCTTCACCAGCGGCAACCTCATCCTGGACCTTCTCCACAACTTCTTCCTGGAGGTGGCGGCCCGTACCCACAAGCTGCGGGTTTACGAGATGACGGACAACCCCGTGGCCCGGGAGATGATCGGTTACCTCCTGGTGCGGGGTGGGGTCCACGCCGCCGCCTACGGCAAGGCCCTGGAAACCCTTACCGGGGTGGAGATGACCAAGATGCTCCCCATCCCCCGGATTGACAACAGCAAGATCCCCGAGGCCAAGAAGTACATGGACCTGGGCTTCCACCGCAACCTCTACCGCTTTAGCCCCTCCGATTACCAGGACCTGGGCCTCATCTGGAAGGGGGCTTCCCCCGAGGACGGGAGCGAGGTGGTGGTGGTGGACGGCCCCCCCACGGGCGGCCCGGTGTTTGACGCCGGCCACGACGCCGCCGAGTTCGCCCCCGAGTTCCACCCTGCCGAGCTCTACGAGATCGCCAAGAAGCTCTACGACAAGGCCAAGTAACGCCTCTCTCTAGCCTGGCCCGTAGCGCCCTCCGGGAAGGGCCCGGGCCAGGCCCTTGAGTTCCAGGAGGGTGAGGAGGGAGAGCACCCTTTCCGGGGCGAACCCCGTAGCCTGGGCCAGGTCCTCCGGCAAGGCTTCCCCCTGGCAAAGGAGGGCGTAAAGGGTGGCCTCTTCCGGGGAAAGCTCCGGCGCAACCTTGGGCTTAGGGGAAAACCCCAGGTAGGAAAGGACGTCCCCGGCCTCGAGGACGGGGTACGCCCCGTCCTGGATGAGGCGGTTCGTCCCCAAGGAAGCGGGGTCCGTGGGGCGGCCTGGGACCGCCAGCACCTCCTTTCCCAGTTCCAAGGCGTGTTTGGCCGTGATGAGGGCCCCGGAGTCCAAGGGGGCCTCCACCACCAAAACCGCCCGGGCAAGCCCTGCGATGAGGCGGTTCCGCCTGGGGAAAAACTCGGGCTTAGGCCCCGTCCCCAAGGGAAACTCGGAAACCAGGTCCATGCGCTCCGCCAAAGGGCGGTGTTCCGGCGGGTAGACCCGGTCCAGGGCGCTTCCCAAGACGCCCAAGCTCCGCCCGCCCCCTTCCAAAGCGCCCAGGTGGGCTTCCCGGTCTATACCCCGGGCGAGGCCCGAAACCACCCAAAGCCCCGCCTCCGCCAGCTCCCGGGCGAGCCTCCGGGTGAAGCCTAGGGCCCAGGCGGAGGCCTTACGGGTACCCACGATGGCCACCGCCTGCGCCTCCTCGGGGAGCTCTCCCCGAAGGTAAAGGTGCGTGGGGGGCTGGGGAAGCCTTTTTAGGCTTTCGGGAAAGCCCTCCTCCCAGAGGCCAAGGATGCGCACCCCCAAAGCCTCCGCCCGCCTCCGTTCCCGTTTGGCGCGCCTTTCCGCCTCCGGGTAAAGGCTTGCCGCCTCGGGAAAGCGCTCCCTTAAAAAGGCCAGGGGGTCTTCCCAGGAAAGCGCCTCCAGGAGCCGCTTGGGGCCAATCCCAGGCAGGAAGGCCAGGGCCAAGGGGTCCACGGCCTGGAGTATACTGAAAAGCCTGGAAGGTCCGGCTTCTGGCCTCTGGGCCAATCCCAAGAAGCCGGGATCACCTAAGCCATGAGCGAAAAGACGTATTCCGGTTTCATCGCCATCGTGGGCAAGCCCAACGTGGGCAAGTCCACCCTCCTCAACAACCTCCTGGGGGTCAAGGTGGCCCCCATCAGCCCCAAGCCCCAGACCACGAGGAAGCGCCTTAGGGGCATCCTCACCGAGGGGAACCGCCAAATCGTCTTCGTGGACACCCCGGGCCTGCACAAGCCCATGGACGCCCTGGGGGAGTTCATGGACCAGGAGGTCTACGAGGCCTTGGCGGACGTGAACGCCGTGGTCTGGGTGGTGGACCTGCGCCACCCCCCCACCCCGGAGGACGAGCTGGTGGCCAAGGCGCTCAAGCCCCTGGTGGGCAAGGTGCCCATCCTCCTGGTGGGCAACAAGCTGGACGCTGCCAAGTACCCCGAGGAGGCCCTTAAGGCCTACCACGCCCTCTTGCCCGAGGCCGAACCCCGGATGCTCTCCGCCTTGGACGAGAAGCAGGTGGCGGGGCTTAAGGCCGAACTCCTGGCCCTGTTGCCCGAGGGTCCCTTCTTCTACCCCGAGGATTTCGCCAAAAGCGACCAGGACTTCGGGGAATGGGTGGCGGAGATCATCCGGGAAGAGGCCATGAAGCGCCTCTGGCACGAGGTGCCCTACGCCATCGCCGTGAAGACCGAGGAGGTGGCGGAGCGGGAGAACGGGGTCTTGTACATCAAGGCCCTCCTCTACGTGGAACGGCCCTCGCAAAAGGGCATCGTCATCGGGGAGGGGGGGCGGAAGCTCAAGGAAATCGGCCAGGCGGCCAGGAAGCAGCTAGAGGTCTTCCTGAACCGGAAGGTGTACCTGGACCTCGAGGTCAAGGTCTACCCCGACTGGCGCAAGGACCCCGAGGCCCTACGGGAGCTCGGCTACCGCTCCTCCATAGGGTGAGCCCAGGGGTTTTCCCTTGGGCAAGGGAAGGGTAGCATAACCCTATGCCCTGGCTCCTTCCCCGCGAAATCGCCCCCCTGCACCAGAAGGCCCTGGACCGCTACCTGGGAAGCCTCACGGAAAGGCTTTCCGACCCCAGCGTGGACCGGAACGCCCTGGTGCGGGAGGAGCTTGCCCGCCTCCTCTATGGCCGGCCTTACGAGGAGCTCTTGGAGGTAAATCCCCTGGGGGCCCTGGCCCTGGACCCCGAGGGGATCACCTTTGAGGCGGAGTACTACGCCGCCACTGACCTGGAGAAGTTCCGAAAGGTGAAGCCTCTCCTCTGGTTCTGGAAGGTGTTGGACCTCACCCCCATCGGGCAGTCTGTCCATTCCGGGGTAGCCCTAAGGCGGGCGCTCGCCCCCTTCATCTTCAAGCGGGTGGGGAAAAACCCCAAGTTCTTCCAGAACGTGGAGTTCTCCGTGGGCTACAACCTGGAGCTAGGGGACGACGTGGTGGTCCACCGCTACGTCTTCCTGGACGACATCGGGGGGATTAAGATTGGCGACCGGACCTCGCTTTCCGACTACGTGAACGTCTACAGCCACACCCACCACGTCCTGGCCTCCCCCGACGTGACCCTGAAGGAAACCATCATCGGCAGCGGGGTGCGCATCACCTACCACGCCACCATTTTGGCCGGGGTGCGCATCGGGGACGACGCCATGGTGGGGACGGGAGCGGTGGTCACCCGGGACATCCCGCCCCACGCCATCGCCCTAGGCATCCCCGCCCGCCCCGTGCGCTACAAGGTGCGCCACGAATGCCCCTACTGCCGCAAGGGGGAGGCTCACCCTTCGGACCTCATCCCCAAGCTTCCCGACCGCAAGGGCAACCCCGACTACCCCGACTTCCTCCCCCCCGGCTTCGGCACCCGGGAGGCTTAGATGTGGACCAAGGAGGAACTGGACCGCTACCACCGGCAGATGATCCTGCCCCAGGTGGGGCCCGAGGGGCAGGCGCGGCTTCGGGAAGCCTCCGTGGCCGTGGTGGGGGCCGGGGGGCTTGGGGTGCCCGTCCTCCAGTACCTGGTGGCGGCGGGGGTGGGGC
>NZ_JAKTNT010000010.1 GCF_022760925.1 Thermus hydrothermalis
CATAACATCAGTCTCCTGACCCAGAAGATGGCTGGGTAGCAACTTGGGTTATTCTATGGCCTGCAAAAAGGAAAAAGCCTTGGGGCCCCTATGTAAGGGGCCCCAAGTTGGGACGATTACGGTACGTTGAACGTGGTGCCGTTGGAGCTTACTACAGTCACCGTAGGCTCGGTACCACTCCCGGCTACGGTGCAGCTTTGTACTGCGGCACCCGGGTCAGGCACGCTGTACTGGCCTGCTTGGAAGCCACCAGCCTTACAGTCGGTGTCGGTAATGTCGGCTACCGTGCGGCTAGAATCCTCGGCGATAAACGCGTACGCAGCCTTGTAGACGTTTTGCGCGTGGGCTTGGGCTGCCCGGTCGTTGGCCGCCCGCCGTGCCTGGAGCAGGTTGGGGATAAGCACCGCTGCCAGGATGCCGATGATAGCGATGACGATCAGGAGCTCAATCAAGGTGAAGCCTTTAGCGTTCCGCATACTTCTTTCTCCTCCAAGATTTCCGCGCTTTCATCTATCGCGCGGCCATGAGTGCCTGTTGCCGAAAAGCCTTCTTACCGGACCATCTCTCTAACCTTTTTCCTTGTACCTTTAACCCTCCTTTCACCTCCTTTCGCACCCCATTCTTAGGGAGCTTTCCTCCTTTTGTCAACTCCCCCTTTTGGGGGGGACACCTTTAGGGTGGCAGGGGGGTGTGAAAGGGGTGTGAAAGCTAGCGGCGGTAAAGGACCCGGGGCCTGGGGTTGCCGTGGGTTTCAACCTGGGGGAGGTCGGTGTTCTGGGCGCTGGAGCTTTGGATGTAGAACTGTCCTCCGCCGTTGCGGGTGGCACCACCCATGCTAACGGCACCCCCGATGAAGGCCCCTGTGCCGTTAAAGGTGATCTGGCCCCTTGCCCACATAAAAGCATGGGTATCGGCCCGTCCGTTGAAGGTGATGTCCCCCTCGCTCACGATAGCGAGGGCGTGGTCGTTTAGCAGATTAGCTCCGCCGTTAAAGGTGATGCTTTGGCGGGCTGCTAGGGTGCTGTTCCCACGGAAGAGGGCGTTTGCGTTTAGGTTGACGTAGCCTCCAGAGTAAAACTTGCTGTCCGTGGCTTGGACGTCCCCGAGATTTACCCCGCTTCCTGCTGCCACCTTGACCCCTTGCAGGGTGGCGCTTCCGTTCACCTGGAAGGTGCCTCCCACGTAGAAGGTGACCCCGCTTAACGAGGTGCCGCCTGGAAGGGCTACGTTGCCCTGCACGCACACGCGCAGATTAGAGCCGTTTAGGGCGTTCAGGACGAGGCCCAGGAGAGCGTTCACGTCCGTGGGAAGGTTGGTGTGGCCTCGGGCATCAAGGAAAGAGGTGAGTTCATCGCTCCTTCCGGGATCCAGGCTGGAGAAGGTCACGTCGCACCGTCCTCCTGCCACGGCGTCCGGGTAGGGACTCGAGGCCCTCACCCCTAGGGCGGTCTGGGCCAGGTTGTCCACGTCGGGAGGGCTGATGCGGTAAGCCTCCCGCCAACGCACCTGACGCCCCGTGACCGCATCCGTGCACACCAGGTCGGGGTCGCCGGGGGTTTGGTAGACGGGGCAGACCTGGTACTTGGGCGCGTTGCCCTGGCACACGCTCCGGTTGTTCCCCGAGGCGTTGCACTGCGGGTTCCCTACCCTGGCCCCGCCCGTGATGGGGGGAGGGCTGAGTTCGCTAACGTTACGGCAGTTCGCCCCGTTTTCGTCGCACACCCGGACTTGCCCCGTGAGGTTGGCGTACCCCAGGTCGGCGTGGAGCCGGGCGTTCCGGAGGTCCACCCCGCCGTTGATGGTGATGTGACCCCCGGTGATCCAGCCTTGGCCGAAGAGGGGGTGGGTCCTTTGGGCGGGCACCGCCTGGAGGCCCAAGAGGGCCACGGCCTGGTGCCGGGCCATGCCCTGGGTGCCCGTGCTTTCCACCCGGTACTGCCCGTTCCCTTCGGCGGTAAGGGTGGCGGTGTAGCCTGGGCCCCTGAGCTGGACCGTGCCCGTGGGTGCTCCTTGGGCTGCCAGGTGGGCCAAGGCGTGGTCAATCCCGGCTTCCGCCCGCTCCCGGGCCACGGCTTTTTGGGCCAGGTGGCTACCCGTCCGCAGGTTGGCCTCGGCCCACAGGCTCACGGCCAAGGAGAGGAGGAGGACCACGGTCATGGCGGAAAGGACACTGACCAGGGCAATCCCTTTGCGCATACGTACCTCCTTCAACGCACCAGGTTGGGCATGGCTACCACCACGAGCCGCTCCGCCCGGGGGTGGCCGTCCTGGGGAGGGCTATAGCCGGAGAGGAGTAGATCCCGGCCTAGGCCGGGAGCCTTCTCCCAGTCCACTTGGCTTCCCGGGGTGAAGGGCCTTGCCCCCGTGCGCCAGGGGGAGCGGGCGGCCAGGTAGAGAGCTAGGGCTTCCACCTTGGGGTTCGCTCCCCCTTGGGAAAGGGTGACGCTAAGGTTCCCGCTCGCCCAGCTTCCTCCCGAACGGTAGGCCAGCCGGAAGGCCTCCACCCCGTCCATCACGGGCTGGTTGAGGGTGGGGGCGCAGGCCTCGCCGGTGCAGGTTCCCCAGTAAAGGGTCCCATCCCGAAACGCGTACCCCACGGTGCGGACCTTGCCCATGCTCTCGCTGGAGCAATAGATCTCCATGCCGTCGTCGCAGAGGAAGCGGAGGAGGAGGCTACCGGAGAGGACGAGGGGTGTGCCCGTTTCCAGGCGGTAGCCCGCCAGGGAGGCTTCCCGGGCGAGGACCATAGCGGTGAGGGAAAGCTCCTCGCTCAGTAGGGCCAGGGCCCGCTGGGTGCGCTCAAGCCGCAGGGTGCTCTGGGTGGTGGCAAGCATCGCGCTGAGGAGGAGGCCCAGGATGGCAAGGCTTAGGAGGACTTCCAGGAGGGTAAAGGCGCGCCTCATGGCCGATAGACCACCGTTTCCAGGGTCAGGCGGGGGGAGTCCTTGGGGACCTCGAGGACCACCCGGAAAGCGTGGGCTGTTCCGGTGGCCGGGCATTCCAGGGTGCCGTCCGCCTTAGCGGCGCAGGGGGTGTAGGTGCACCGGGCGGTGGCCGTGGTCAGGGAGAGGGTATCCCGGCAGAGGGCCTCTATGTTTCCCGGGTTGGCCCGCATGCTTGCCAGGAGGTTTTCCGCCTCGCGCACCAGGGCCTGGGTCAGCCGACCGCTTTGGGAAGCCCTGAGGCTGGTGACCTGCAGGCCGAGGAAGGCGAGGCTTACCATGGACAACAGGACCACGGCCAAGAGGACCTCCAAAAGGGAGAGCCCTTTAACACCCACCGCCCATCACCTCCCAAACCCTTCCCCCTGGTCTTAGGCAGAGGGATGCTTGGCGCTGCCCCACGTAATGCCGGAGGTTTTGGACCTGTCCATCCATTGACCCTTCCAGGGCATTGACCTGGAGTTCGCCTAAGGCTTCCATGCCTTGGGGAAGAACCCATCTCCGCAGTATGATTTCACCTTGCTCAAGCTCCCAAGCCCCGTTTGACGCCTTGAAGCTTAGGGTCTCCCCGCGGCAGATCGCCTCCGTGCGGCCTTGCTGGATGGCGGTCCGGCCTTCAGCCAAAGTGGCACGAAGCCGGTAGGGAGCGTAAAGAACGGGGTAGACGAGCGATCCCAGGACGGTCAAAATTCCCATGACCGCAAGAAGTTTCAAAAGCGTGAGCCCCCGTATCGCCCTTAGTTTCTTCTGGTCTAGCCCTTTGGGGTATCCCCCAAAAGGGAGGTCAGCAACTGGCGTTTGGGGTTTCCCGCACCCTCCCCCCTATGGACACGCAGAGAAGGACACGTTGGGAACCCATCCACAGGGCTACCCGCACCCCAGTGTGGGGCCGGCCTAGGGCGTTGAAGCGGAGGCCGGGTTGGAAACCCGTGTGGAGCTCTACCCTTGCCCCCAAGCCTGGCCGGAAGCGGGCGAGAAGCGGGTTTCCTTGGCAGGTCCCGTTTCGGTCCAGGTCTAGGCAGGCAAGCAGCCCGTCTCCCTCCGCCACCACCGCCACCATCTCTCCCCGCCGGATGGCCTCCGTTCGCCCCCTTTCCAGGAAAGACCGCAGCTCGGCGAGCAGGAGGCCTTCCCTTTCCCGGAACCACCAAGCCCCTCCTAGGCCCAAGAGGAGGCCCAGAAGGGCCAAGACCACCAGGAGCTCCAGGAGGGTGAGCCCTCGGCATTTTATGGAGCTGAAATTTTTCATGGAACCAATATAGCCCAAGTGGTTCCATCGGGATGGTATGATGACCCCATGCAACCGGTCTACATCGTTTCCGCAGCCCGCACCCCCATCGGCAAGTTCGGGGGAGCGCTCAAGGACGTAAGCCCGGTGGAGCTCGGGGCCCACGCCATGCGGGCGGCCCTGGAGCGGGCCGGGGTGGAGGGGAAGGAGCTGGACCTCTACGTCTTCGGCAACGTGCTCAGGGCGGGGCACGGGCAGCTTCTCCCCAGGCAGGCGGCCCTGAGGGCGGGCATCCCCAAGGAGGTGGACGGCTACCAGGTGGACATGGTCTGCGCCTCGGGGATGATGGCCACCTTGAACGCCTTCCAGTTCCTGCGCACGGGGGAGGCCCGCCTGGCCCTGGCCGGGGGGATGGAGTCCATGAGCCAGGCGGGGTTTTACCTCTCCCACCGGGCGAGGTGGGGGTACAAGTTCCTCCTGGGTTCGCCGGAAAGCCTCCAGGACATCCTCCTCCGGGACGGGCTTTCCGACCCCTTCACCGGCGAGGCCATGGGAGAGCAGGCGGAAAGGCTCGCCCAGGACTACGGGGTGCGCCGGGAGGAGATAGACGAGGCCGCCTACCTCTCCCACAAGCGGGCCGCCGAGGCCACGGAGAAGGGCTTTTTCGCCTGGGAGATCGCCCCCATGGAGCTCCCCGGGAAAAAGGGGAAGGTGGTGGTGGACAAGGACGAGGGCATCCGGCCCGAAACCACCCTGGAGTCCCTGGCCGCCCTAAAGCCCGCCTTCAAGAAGGACGGGGTCCTCACCGCCGGGAATAGCAGCCAGATCTCCGACGGGGCGGCGGCCCTGCTCCTCGCCTCGGAGGAGGCGGTGAAGGCCCACGGCCTAAAGCCCCTGGCCCGCATCCTGGGGGGGGCCTGGGTCGCCGGGGAGCCTTGGCGCTTCCCCGAGGCCCCTGTCCCGGCGGCCAAGCGCCTTTTGGACCGGCTTGGGATGCGGGTGGAGGACTTCGGCCTCTTTGAGAACAACGAGGCCTTCGCCCTGAATAACGTCCTCTTTAGCCGCCTCCTTAAGGTGCCCTACGAGCGGCTCAACGTCTTTGGGGGGGCGGTGGCCCTGGGCCACCCCATCGGGGCGAGCGGGGCCAGGATCCTGGTCACCCTCCTGAACGCCCTGCGGGTGAAGGGGGAGGAGCGGGGGCTTGCCGCCATCTGCCACGGCACCGGGGGGTCCGTGGCCTTCGCCCTGGAGATGGTCTAGAGGAGGCCGTCCAGCTCAAAGGCCTCGAGGCGGTACTCCTCCAAGGCCACCTGGAAGCCCCCGTTTTGCGCCAGGAAGCGGGCGGCTTCCCTTAGGGTTTCCTCCACCCAGGCGGGGTCGTTGCCCAGGACGCTAAAGCCCACTACCTCAAACCCCCAGGCGTCCAGGCCATAAAGCCTGGCGGCGGAAACGGGGAAGCGGGCCTTGAGCCTTTCCAGGGCCGGCTTGATGAGGGCCCGCTTCTCCTTGAGGCTCCGGGCGGGGGTTTCCAGCCGCGCCGTGTATAGACCCAGGTACGCCTTCATGGGCCTCAAGAACAGGTTAGAACATGGGCCCGATGCGGAAGTGCAGGATGCCCGTGGGCTTCTCCGGGCTGAAGGCGTAGTCCAGCCGCAAGGAGGGGAGCAGAACGCCAAAAACATCCAAATCCAGTTGCAGGCCGATGCCCGCTCCCCACTTTAGGCCCTGGGTGTTGTCGGTGAGGCCCGCATCGGCAAAGACGATGCCGTAGAGGTTCGTTCCTCCTTGGGGCGCGAGGTTGAAGTCGTAGCGGTATTCCACCGAGCCTGTGGTGAAGGACAGGCCGCTATACTTGCGCTCGTCGTATCCCCTGAGGAGGAAGGCTTCAGCTCCAGCTCCGGAAAGGTAGAAGCGTTCGCTTTGGGGAGGAGAACCCAACAGCGTGCCCGCCGAGAGGCGGAGGGCCAGGGCGTGGCGCCGGTCTTCCGAAAGGGGGAAGTAGGTTTTCCCCGTGGCCACCAAGGGCACGTAGGCTTGCCGGCCTCCGGTATCCGGGAAAGAGAGGCCGACGCCTGTGGAGAGGTTTAGCTCGTACCCTTGGGTGCGGAAGCGGGGGTTATCCACCAGGATATAGGCAAGGCCTGTGTCCAGGCGGAGGTTCCAAGCGGGTGTGGGCAGGAGGCTTTGGGCGAGGTTGACGTTCTTGTATCCGGTGCCGTCGCAATAGGCAGGGTCGGAAGGGCCGGCAGATGGGTTACAGGGGGCCTTTCCATCGTAGACCTCCAAGGCGTACCTAAGCCTTTGGGCGGCAATACCTAAAGAAACCCGGAGGTTGGGTAGATCTTTGGAGAAGGGCCGAGCAACGCTTAACCCGAAGCCGCTTCGCCTTTCCGTGTACTGCCATCCCGTATCCGTACTGCCATCGTAGAGGATGTTGTTGCCTACGGGGACGGAGTAGGCACTTAGGGAGAGGGAGGTGCGCACCTCTTTGAGGTCCCCTGCGTCCAGGTAAAGCCAGGGGATGGTGTAGCTAGCCGAGAAGGATAGGTTATCCCTGGCATCGTTCTGGATCCAAGAGAGCTCCACCGCCGCCTGGTGGGCTAGGCCGAACAGGTTGATTTCCTTGAAGGTCAGGCTTCCCGACCAGCCCTCTAAGGAGCTCCAGCCGATGGCGGGCTGGAAAAGTCCGGTGCGGGCCTCCTTGAGGCCAAGGACCACGGTGATTTCATCCTCCTTCTCCCCAGGGGAGAGGCGTACGGTGGGAGGCTCGGCGAGGAGCCCCGTGGCCATGAGGCGGGCAATGCCTTGGCGGAGGGCTTGTACGGAGAAGAGGCTTCCCGGCTTGGGAAGCTCCCTCAGGATCACCTCCTCCTGGGTGCGGTGGCCCCCCTGCCACTCCAGGCGGTACCCCCCGATCTTGAGCTCCACCACCTCCAGCTGGAAGGTGCCCTCCTGGAAGCGGTAGCGCACGTCCGCCACCTCGTAGCCCTTTTCCTGGTAGAAGCTGGCGATGCGCCGGGCGTCCTCCTGGGCCAGGGCGGGGGTGTAGACCTCCCCGGGCTTGAGGCGGAGGAGGCCGAGGAGGGTTTCCGTGGGGAAGGCGGTGTTGCCGCTAAGCGCCACCCGCTGGATCACGCCCCCTTCGGGCCCCACCTGGAGCTTGACCACCACCCCTTCCCCTTCCGGCACCAGGCTGAAGTTCACCACCCGGGAAAGCCCCTTGGAGAGGGCCTGCACCCCTTCCAGGAGGGCGCTATAGTTCAGGTAGTCCCCGGGCTTTAGGGGAAAGCCGGAGAGGTCCAGGTCCTCCCCTTCCACCCGTACCACCTTCAGTTCCCGCACCCGCACGCTGAGGACGCCGTTTTCCAGGCGGCTTTCCTGAAGGTCGGGGCCGCTAAAGCGGTAGCCTGCCCGCTCGTAGCGCCCGGCGATACCCCTTAGGGCCTCCTGGTACTTGGCGAAGTCAAAGGGGCCCTTGAGGGGTTCCAGGAGCTTGAGGAGATCGGCCTCGGGCAGGAGGGAAACCCCTTCCAGGCGCACCTCCTTCACCTCGGGGGTTTCCTCCACCCGGAAGGTGAGGAGGATGCCGCTCCCTTGTTCCTTGGTTTCCACCGCCACCTTGGGGGTGAAGGGGAAGCCGTTTTGCCGGTAGGCCTCCGCCAGGGCCTGGGCCGCCTCCTGGGCCCGCAAGGGGTTGTAGATGGCTTCCTTGCCGATGGCGAAGTTCTCCTCCAGGAAGCGGAGGAGGGTTTCTTGGGGGAAGGCCTTTCCCTCCACCTTGACCTCGGCGATGGGGGGGTAGGGGGTGAGGACGACCTTGAGGACGTCCCCCTCGAGGCGCACCGACACGTCCCGGAAGTAGCCCGTGGCCAGGATGGCTTTTCTGGCCGCTTCCAGATCCCCCGGCTCGTCCCCCACGCCAAAGGGCAGGGCGGCCCGGGCCAGGGCCTGGAGGACGGGGTCTCCCCCTTCCACCACCACGTCCTTTAGGGGGGCAGCCAGGGCCAGAAGGCCTAAGAAGGCTAGGGTAAGGAGGCGCTTCATGGCGGAAAGCATACCGGAAAGCGGTGA
Organism: Thermus hydrothermalis; assembly: GCF_022760925.1. Lineage (NCBI taxonomy): Bacteria > Thermotogati > Deinococcota > Deinococci > Thermales > Thermaceae > Thermus > Thermus hydrothermalis. The sequence continues at coordinate 8,242 of NZ_JAKTNT010000010.1, forward strand.
AGGGGCGGTGAGAGTAAAATGGCGGGGATGGGCGTCTACGAGGAAATCCAGGAGGCGGTTCGCTACATCCGGTCCAAGACGGACTTCACCCCCGAGGTGGGGGTGGTGTTGGGCTCGGGGCTTGGGCCCTTGGCGGAGGAGGTGGAGAAGGTGGCGGAGATCCCCTACGGGGAGATCCCCCACTTCCCCCTTTCCACCGCCCCCGGCCACGCCGGGCGGCTTGTTCTGGGGCACCTCGAGGGCAAGCGGGTGCTGGTCTACCAGGGCCGGGTCCACTACTACGAGGGGTATGGCGCCAGCGAGGTGGTCTTCCCCGTGCGGGTGGGCTTTTTCCTCGGGGCCAAGACCTTCCTCCTCACCTCCGCCGCCGGGGGGCTTAACCCCCGCTTCCGCGCCGGGGGGATTATGCTCCACCTGGACTACATCAACTTCGCCGGGGCAAACCCGCTAAGGGGCCCGAACGACGAGCGCTTAGGCCCCCGTTTCCCGGTGATGTTTGAGGCCTACGACCCCGGGCTGATAGACCTCGCCCGCCGGGTGGCCCGCAAGCAGGACCTCCACCTCTACGAGGGGGTCTATGCCTGGTTCATGGGGCCGAGCTTCGCCAGCCGGGCGGAGCTTAGGATGCTCCGGGAGCTCGGGGCGGACGCCATCGGTATGTCCACGGTGCCCGAGGTGATCGCCCTGAGGCACCTGGGGGCCAGGGTCTTGGGGCTTTCCACCATCACGGACATGGCCGTGCCCGAGCGGGAGCACCACGCCACGGAGGAGGAGGTCTTAAGGGTGGCGGCGGAAACGGGGCCCGTTTTCCGCCGCTATGTGCGGGGCATTTTGGCGGCGCTTTAATGGGGCTTCCCGAGGTTTTGGAGCGCATCGCCGAAGCCTGCCAAAGGGCGGGGCGAAGCCCAGGGGAGGTGCGCCTGGTGGCGGTGACCAAGGGGCGCACCCCGGAGGAGATCCGGGACAAGGTCCTCCGCTACGGGGACTTCCCCTTGGGGGAAAGCCGGGTGCAGGAGGCCCTGAGGAAGATGGAGGTCCTCGAGGCGGAGTGGCACCTCATCGGCCACCTCCAGCGCAACAAGGCCAAGTTCGCCCCCCGGTTTGCCCTCGTCCACTCCCTGGACTCCTTGCGCCTGGCGGAGGCCCTGGAGGGGGTGGGGGCCAAGGAGGGGAAGCGGCTTAAGGTCCTGGTGGAGGTGAACCTGGGCCGGGAGCCGCAGAAACACGGGGTTTTGGAGGAGGAGCTTCCCGAGCTCCTCGCCCGGGTGCGGGAGATGGAGCACCTGGAGCCCCTGGGCCTCATGACCGTGCCCCCCATAGGCCCCGAAAGGGTGGTCCGCCCCATCTTCAAAAGGCTTTCCCAGCTCGCCGACCGCTTCGGCCTTCCCGAGCGCTCCATGGGCATGTCGGACGATTACGTCTGGGCGGTGGAGGAGGGGGCCACCCTGGTGCGGATCGGGCGGGCCCTTTTTGTAGACTAGGGACACATGGACCTAACCCCTTTGGACGTGCGCTACCAGGAGTTCCCCACGAGCCTTCGCGGCTACCAGAAGGAGGCGGTGCGGGGCTACCTGGCCCGGGTGGCGGAGGTGATGGAGGCCCTCATCCAGGAGAACGAGGCCCTCAAGGAGCGGGTGCGGGCCCTGGAGGAGGAAGCTGCCCGGCTCAAGGAGGCGGAAGGGGAGCTGAGGCGGGCGGTGGTGGCGGCGGAGAAGATCGCCCGCGAGCTCAAGGCCCAGGCGGAACGGGAGGCCGAGCTCATCAAGAAGGAGGCCCAGGCGGCCAAGGAGCAGGTCCTAAGGGAGGCGGCGGAGGAGCTTAGGCGCATCCGTGGAGAGATTGAGCAAGCTAGGCGGGAGAAGGCCCTTTTCCTCGCCCAGTTCAAGGGGCTTTTGGAAGGGTATCTGGAGTCCTTGCGGCGGCTGGAAGGGGAGGCTTAAGCCCGCCGGGAAGGGGCCTTAGGCCCAGGTAGAGCCAAAGGCGGTAGAGGGCTTCCCGTACCCAGTAGCCCAAGGGGTAGGGGCCGGGCACGGGGTGGCCCTGGGCCGGTATCCCCAGGAGCCGGGCCAGGAAGAGGGCCCGGGGGAGGTGGGGGGCGTCGGTGACCAGGAGGACGGGGCCCCTTAGGTAAGGCTTAAGGAAGAGGAGGTTCTCGTAGGTGTTTTGGCTTTGCGTTTCGCAGAGGAGGGCCTCCTCGGGCACCCCCCTGGCCTTTAGGTAGCGGCAGCCCACCTCCCCCTCGCTCCACCGGTCCCCCGGGGCTTTCCCCCCGGCCACGGCGATCCGGGGGGCAAGGCCCTTTTGGTAGAGGGAGAGGGCGGCCTGAAGGCGCCGCTCCAGGGCGGGGGAGGGTCTTCCCCCGTACTGGGCTGCCCCCAGGACCACGATCCAGGCGTAGTCCCCTTGGGCGAGGGCGGGGAGGAGGAGGAAGGCGAGCCAAAGCGGGCGCACGGGCCCTACTCTACGCCCAAACGGCCAGGTTTTGCTATACTAAAGGGGCATTGGAGAAGATCTTTGGTAGGACGGAAGGGCTCAAGAAGAGCGAGCTTAAGAAGCTTTCCAACCTGTACCGCCGCCGGGTGCCCCCGGAGCGGGTCATCACCCCCGAACTCGCCCAGGCCTTGGCCCTCCTCTCGGCGGAGGTGGGCCGCCCCCTAAGCCTCCTTCTGGACCGGGAGGGCCGGGTGGTGCGGGTGGGGGTGGGGGACGCCAAGGAGCTTCCCATCCCCGAGGGGGCGAGGGCGGAGCGCAGGCTTTCCGGCTTCCGCCTCCTCCACACCCACCTTTCCCCCGGGGGGCTTTCCCGGCCCGACCTTTCCGTGCTCTTCCTCAACCGGCTGGACAGCATGGCCGCCCTCGAGGTGGCGGAGGGGAGGCCCACCACGCTCCACCTGGCCTTCCTCTCCCCGCCCAAGGCCCTGGAGGAGGACTGGCGCATCCTGCCCCCTAAGCCCTACTTCCAATACCTGGAGTTGGACCACCGCAAGGAGGTGGAGGCCCTGGAGGAGGAGCTCGCCCGCCAGGCCCGGGTGCGGGAACTCCAGGACGGAAGCGGGGAGCGGGCCATCCTGGTGGGGGTGGACCTGGGGGAAGGCCCCGAGGCGGAGGCGGGCCTAAGGGAGCTCGCCGAACTCACCCGCACCGCTGGGGGCGTGCCGGTGAAGAAGGTCCTGGTCTACCGCAAGGCCCTGGACCCGCGCTACCTGGTGGGGCTTGGCAAGCTGGAGGAGCTCAAAAGCCTCGCCTACCACGAGAACGCCTCCACCCTGATCTTCGGCCTGGAGCTTTCCCCCGCCCAGGCCCGGGAGATAGAAAAGGCCACGGGCCTTAAGGTCCTGGACCGCACCCAGCTCATCCTGGACATCTTCGCCCTCCACGCCAAGACCCCCGAGGCCCAGGCCCAGGTGGAGCTGGCCCAGCTCAAGTACCTCCTCCCCCGCCTGGTGGGGAAGGGGAAGGAGCTGAGCCGCCTTGGCGGCGGGATCGGCACCCGGGGCCCCGGGGAGACCAAGCTGGAGGTGGACCGGAGGCGGCTCCAGGAAAGGATCGCCCACCTGAGCCGCAAGCTGGAGGAGTACGCCAAAAGGCGGGAGGAGGCGAGGCGGCAAAGGAAGCGCCGGGGCGTGCCCCTCATCGCCGTGGTGGGCTACACCAACGCCGGGAAGACCACCCTCCTCCAGGCCCTGGCCCGGGGCGGGGAGCCGGGGGAGGACAAGCTCTTCGCCACCCTAAGGCCCCTCACCCGGCGGGGCTTTCTGCCCGGGGTGGGGGAGGTGCTCTTCACGGACACCGTGGGCTTCATCCGGAAGATGCCGGAGGAGCTCCTCACGGCCTTCCGGGCCACCCTCGAGGAGGTGCGGGAGGCGGACCTCTTGGTCCACGTCCTGGACGCTTCCGAGGAAGGGGGCTTGGAGCGGTACCGGGTGGTGGAGGCCCTCCTCGAGGAGCTTGGGGTGGAGGCCCCGCGGGTCCTCGCCCTTTCCAAGGCGGACCGGGCGGCCCCGTACGACGTCTACTACCTCCAGGAGCGGCTTGGGGGGGTGCCGGTTTCCGCCCTGAAGGGCACGGGGCTTCCCGAGCTCAGGGCGGCCTTGGCCGAGGCGCTCCTTCGGGCCGGGGCCAGGCCCCAGGCCTGGGCTCAGTACACGTGAAAGCCCTTTAGCCCGGTCGCCTCGGCCCACTGCACCTCCACCTCGTCCACCCGGGCGAGGCGGGGGCCCTGCTTGAGGTGGTGGAGAAAGGCCCGAAGCTCCTCCTCCGGGCCTTCCGCCACCACCTCCACCCGGCCATCCGGCAGGTTTTCCGCATAGCCGGAAAGGCCTAGCTCCAAGGCCTTCTTCTGAGCGAAGGCCCTGTACCCCACCCCCCTTGCACCCTTCCCTTCACCAAGGCCACCAGGCGCGGCATGAGGGCATTTTACGGGGCCTGCCATGCCGCTTTCATCTCCCTTCCCTATGCTTAAGGAGATGCGGCGGGGGCTTCTCCTCCTTCTCCTGGGGTTTCTCTCCCTCTTGGCCCTCCTCGCCTGGCCCCCCCTCCTCAAGGGGGCGGTGGAGCGGGGCCTGGCCCTGGGGGGCTTCCAGGGGGAGGTGGGGGGGGTGCGGGGGCACCTCCTCCTGGGCCTCACCCTGTGGGGGGTGAGGCTTCAGGGGGAGGGGCTTTCTCTGGAGGCGGAGGAGGTGGGCCTCCGCTACGACCTCCTGGGGCTCTTGCGCCGGGAGCTTCCCCTAAGCCTCCGCCTCCAGGGGGCCCGCCTAAAGCCCACCTGGGAGACTCTCATCCCCGAGCAGCCGGGCCCGCCGCCGGCCCTCAAGGTGGTCCTCCGAAGCCTCGTCCTGGAGGACGCCGAGGTGGAGTTCCCCCAAGGAAAAAGGCTTTTCCTTCCCCCCTTGCGCCTCACCCTCACGGGGGAAAACCCCTACCGCTTCCTGGCGAGGCTTCCCGGGGGGAGCTTCCAGGGGGAGGCGAGGGCCCTTGCCCCGGACCTTTCCGCCTGGGAGGTGCGCTTTGGGGGCGAGGTTTCGGGGCTTTCCTTCTTCTACCCGGGGCTTAAGGGGGGGAGGCTTTCGGGGCTTTTCCGGCTTGGCCCTAGGGGCATGGCGGGGGAGGCCCAGGTGGAGGGCGGGGTGGTGGAGCTCGTGGGCTTCACCCTCACCCGGGTGGCAGGCCCCATCCATCTCCGGGAGGACCAGGTGGAGGCGCGCCTTAGGGGGGTGGGCCTCGAGGGGCCCTTGGAGGCGGAAGCGGAAGTGGACCTGAAGGGGGAGCGCTACCGCTTCCGGCTGGAGGGTAGGCCCAAGCTTCCTGCCTTGGCGCGGCACTTTGGTCTTTCCCTGCCCGTGGAAGGGGAGGGGCGCTTGCGCCTCGAGGGGGAGGGCTGGGCGGAGCTCAAGCTCACGGGCGGCTTCCAGGGGGAAGGGCGGTTCTTGGGGGAGCCCTTCCGCCACTGGGGGCGGCTTGGGTTTGACCGGCTTTTCTCCCTGGAGGTGGAGGCGGAGGGGCGGCTTTTTGACCGCACCTACCGCCTGGGCTTCGCCCTTGAGGGGAACAGGTACCGGGCCACCTACGCCGATGCCCTGGGGAGCCGGCTTGCCCTTGCGGGGGAGGGGGGGCGGCTGCGGGGGGGTGGGGTGGCGGCCTGGCCGAGGCCCCTAGAGGGAAGGGCGGAGGTGGCCTTCGCCCTGGAGGGGAGCCGCTACCGGGTGGGGGTGCGAAGCCCAGGGGTGGCGCTTCCCCTCTTCGCTCCCCTGGACCTCTCCGGGGAGGTGCGGGGGGAGGGGGCGAGGGTTTCCGGGCGGCTTGGGCCTTTGGCCCTTTCGGGAACCTGGGACGACCTTTTCCTGGCCCTCGCCCCTACCCCTTTGGCGGTGGGGGGCATCGAGGGGGAAGGCCGCCTCCAGCGGGGCCGGCTTTCCGCCACCCTCCGCTACGCCTCCCCCTACGCCGCCTTTCCCCTTGGGGTGGCGCAGGAGGCCTCGGGCTTCCGCTTCTTTAGCCCCTACGGGGAAGGGGCGTACCGGAAGGGGGTTTTCTCCTTGCGCCTATGGGGTCTTCCCGTGCGGGCCCTGGACGAGGTGCGGCTTTGGGGGGAGGCGGCGTACCGGGAGGGGGCCCTTTCCGGGAGGCTTCGGGCGGAGGGGCGCTACCTGGAGGCCGCCGCCACCCTTCGCCGTCTGGGGGCGGAGCTTTCGGGAAGGCTTAAGACGCCCCTCGGGGAGCTTCCCTTCGCCGGGGCTTACGACCCCGGGCCGGGCCTTAGGCTCAGGGCCGGGGGGCTCACCCTGGCCTACAAGGAGGCCCTGAGCCTCGAGGGGGAGGCCGCCTTGGGGCCCTTGGCCCTGCGGGCGGACCTGGCCTACCAGGGGGGCTTTAGGGGCTACGCCGAGGTACGGGCCTACGGGGTGGAGGGGAGGCTTCTTGGGGAGGGGAAGCGGCTTGCCCTGCGCCTTAGGGGGTACGTGGAGGGGGAAGGGGAGGTCTACCCTGGCCTTCACGTTGCGGGCAGGCTCCTTCCACCCTTGCCCGAGGGGCTTCGCCTTCCGCCCCTTCCCTTCACCCTGGACCGGGAGGCCTTCCGGGTGGCGGGGGTGGGGGAGGTGGGGCTTCGGGGCCGGTACCCCTTCCGCCTGGACCTCCCCTTCCTTTACCGGGGCGTGGAGGGGCGGCTTTGGGCCCAGGGGGACCTCGAGGGGGGCAGGGTGCGCCTCGTTACCCCCTACGGGGAGGTGGCGGGGGAAGGCCCCTGGAAAGGGCTCCGCCTCCAGGGCCAGGGGGAGGTGCCCTTCCTGGGGGAGGGGAGGCTTTCGGGGAGGGTGGACCTCCTGGCCCTCGCCTACCGGGGGGAGACCTTCTTCCCCAAGGGAGGGCTTACCTTAAGCCTCTCGGGGCGGGGGGCGGATTTCCGGCTTTGGGGGAGGGGCCCGGGGCTTAGGGTCCAGGGGGAGGGGCTTCGCCTCCTCCTCCAGGCGGAAGGCTTGGACCTTTCCCCTTGGGGCCTCCCCCTGAAGGCCACGGGGACCTGGGGAAGCCGGGGGGGAAGGCTTCGCCTGGAAAGCCCCTACGGGGAGGCCCTTCTCCAAGGGGAAGAGATGCTTCGGGCCCGGGTGCGCTTCCTCGGGCCCTACCTGGAGGGAGAGGGGGAGGTTTCCCCCGAAGGCTACCGCCTCGCCCTGGCGGCCCGCTACCGCCAGGGCGGGGTGGAGGTCTTGGGGAAGGCCTCGGGGGAGGGTCCTTGGGAGGCCTTGGCCCTGGAGGTTTCCGGGGAGGCCCGGCTCCCCTACCTGGACCCCTTGCCCTTCCGGGGGCGGGTGTGGCGGGAAGGGCTCTTGCGCTACGCCCTGGAGGGCCCCGTGCGCCTTGAGGGGGAGGGGCTTTCCTACCGGGGAAGCTTCGCTCTTCCCTTCCGGGCCCTGGGCCGGGAGGGGGAGGTGGCGGGGCAGTTCCAGGGGGAGGGGCTTTCCTTGGCCTGGGAGGGGGAGGGGCGGTTTGGGGGGCTTCCCTTCGCCTTCCAGGGCGGGTACGGGAAGGCCTTTGCCCTTGCCTTGCGCTACGCCGGGGGGGAGGTGGCCCTGGAGGGGGACGAGGTGCGCTTCCGCCTGGAGGAGGTGGCTCCCTTGGCGGGGGCCTTGGGGGTGGCCTTGAGCGGGCGGGCGGAAGGGGCGGTGGGCCTGGACGGGCGGGGCGAGGCGGAGGCGGCCCTTTCCTACGGGGGGGAGCCCCTGGCCCTGGCCTACCGGGGGGGGGAGGTTCGCCTTTGGCTTCCCAAGCGGGAGCTAGGCCTCGGTTGGCGGCCTAGGGAGGGAGAGCTGAGGGGCCTTGGGGCCTTGGCGGGCGGGGGGAGGCTGGACCTAAAAGGGGTGGAGGCGGCCTTCCGCTACCCGGGCCTCGTCCTAAGCCTCTCGGGGCCCTTTGGGGCCTTAAGGGTGCAGGGGGTTTACCGGGAGGAGGCCTTGGGGGAGACGGCCTTAGAGGCCACCCTGGACCTTTTGGGGCTTAAGGGGGAAGGGGTTTTGCGCCACGCCTCTCCCTACGCCCAAGGGGAGGTGGCCCTCACCTGGGAGGGCGCCCGCTACCGGGGGGAGGGGCGGCTTAAGAGCCTCCAGTACCTGGTCCAGGAGGGCCCTTTCTGGCTTTCGGGGGAAGGGGGGAGGGTGGAGGCCCTTTGGCAAGCCCCCTTGGCCCTGGAGGCGGCCTATGACGGGGGGCTTGCCTTCTCCTTGCGGGGAAAGGGCGAGGTCATGGGCTTTGCCTTGGAGGCGGATCTGGCCTATGGGGAGGCGGGGTACCAGGGGGCGCTCTTTGCAAGGGGCCAGGGGCTAAGGCTCACCGCCAAAGGGGAGGGCCCCTTGCGCTTCCTCGTGGAGGGGGAAGGGCTTCCGGGAAGCCTCCTGGCCCAGGGGGAGCTAAGGGGCCTAGCCCTTTCCGGGAAGGCCACGTACGCCCTCGAGGCGGGCAAGGCCAAGCTTCGGGCCGAGGCGGGCTTTTGGGGGGAGTTGCCCCGTTTCTCCCTGGAGGGGGAAGGGGCCTTGCAGGGGGAAGGGGCGAGCCTTCCCTTCCGCTTCGCCCAGGAGGGGTTTTCCCTGGCGGGACTTCGCCTGGTTTCGGAGGCGCCCGACTTACGGCTTCGCCTAGAAGAGGAGAGGCTTTCCCTCTGGGCCGACCTGGACCTCACCCCCTTTGGCCTTCCCGCCCGGCTCGAGGCCAAGGGGGAGGGCCCCTGGCAAGGGCCTTTGGCCTTCCGCCTGGAAAGGCCGGAGGGGGCGGTGGCGGGGCGGGCCTGGCTTTCCCCCTTGCGGGCGGAGTTCCAGGGGGAGGCTTACGGGGAGCGCTTTGAGGGGGCGTATGGAGCGGAGGGGCTTTCCCTCCGCTTCCAGGGGCCAAAGGTGGTGGGGGAGGCCCGGTACGGGAAGGCGCTTTCGGGGCTTCTCCAGGCCCGTTACCCCCTTTCCGACGGGGCCCTTTTGGCCGAGGTGGACCTAAAGGCGGGGCGGTTTGCCCTAAAGGGCGAGGGGGCTTTGGGGGGAGAAGGGGAGGGTACCTTCTGCCTGCCCAGGCCCTTGGGGGCGTGCCCGGGCCTCGAGGCCGCCCTCGCCCTGGACCTGGCCTACCGGGGGTTCGCCTTCCGGGGGGCCTACCGCTACCGGGCGGAGGAGGGCTACCTGGGGGCCTGGTCCGGGGAAGGGGTGGCGGAAAGCCCCTACGGCGGGGCGCGCTTCCTGGGGCGGGAAGGGGGCTTTGACCTGGTGGGGGAGGGGCTTCCCCTAAGGGGGAGGCTAGACCTCTTCCCCTTCCGCCTGGCCTACCGCTACGAGGGGCCCCTGCCCAGGGGGCTTGGGGAGCTTTGGGCCGAGGGGACCTACCCCGGGAAGTGGCTTGTGGGGCGGTACGCCTACGGGGAGGTGGGCCTAGGCCTGGAGGGGCTACCCGGCTTCAGGGTGGCCCTTTCCGGGAGGGGGGTGGAGGGGGAGGTGGGGCCAGAGGGGGTAGCCCTTGCCCTTTCCGGCTTCGCCTACGGGCCCTTGCGCCTTTCGGGGGAGGTGAAGGGCCCCTGGCGGCGGGTGGCCCTAAGCCTCCGCCTCGCCGCCTTTGGCCGGGAGGCGCGGGCGGAAGGGGAGTACGGGGAAGGGGCCTTGCGCCTCGCCCTGAAGGGGGACCTGGAGGGGGAGGTGGCTTGGGACGGGGCCTGGCGGGGGGAGGTGGCTTTCCGGGAAGGGCGGCTTTCCCTGGAAGGGGAAGGGCTTCCCCGGCTACGGGGGGTGGTCCTGGGGGAGGAGGTGGCCTTCGCCTGGCCCAGGCTCGCCCTTGGGGCCTTGCGCCTGGACCTCCTGGCCCGGGAGGCCTCGGGGGAGGCGCTTTTCTTAGAGGGCCTCCTCCCGGGAGGCCTCGAGGCCCGGGGGGAAGGGGAAGGGGTCCGGCTCGCCTACCGGGTGCCGGGGCTCGGCCTGCCCCTGGAGGGGCGGCTGGACCTGAGGGCCCTTTCCCTCGCCCTCACGAGCCCGGAAGGGGAAGGGGCTTTGGTCTACCAGGGGGGGCGGGTTGCGGGGAGCCTGGGCCTGAACCTCCGGGGCTTCGCCCTGCGGCTTGGGGGGGAGGGGGAGAAGGTGTCCGTGGCGGGGGAGCACCCCGCATGGGCCTGGTGGGCGGCGGGGGCGGGGCGCCTGGAGGGGGAGGTGGGCCTGGACGGGGCCTACCGCCTGGACTACCGAGCCGGGGAGGAGAGGGTGAGCCTGGAGGGGCGCCTCCTCACCGCCCGCCTCACCGCCCAGGGGCCCTACCTGGAGGGAAGCCTCGCCTACCCGCCGGAAGGGGAGCTCAGGGTGGACCTCCCCCTTCCCCCCTTGGAAAGCCGCTTCCAGGGCCGGGTGTACGGGGAGGGGTACGGGGTGGAGGGGGTGTTGGCGGGGGGCGTGGGCCGTGTGGAGGCCAAGGGGACCCTTCTCCCCTTGGCCTTGGACCTCACCCTGAAGGAGGCCGCCCTGGAGGACTTCGTGGGCCGGTACGCCCCTTACCTGAAGGGGCGGGTTTCGGGCGGCCTCGCCCTGAGGGGGGGCAAGGCGGAAGGGGCGGTGTCCGGCGAGGTGGCGGTGGCGGGGAAGCGGCTTTCCCTAAGCCTTAAGGGGCGCCTCCAAGGGACGGGCTTCGCCGGGGAAGGGCGCCTGGGGGAAACCCCCTTCCGGGTGGCCTTGGAGGGCGGGAGGCTGGACCTTAGGGCAAGCCCCCGGGGCTTCCCCCTCCACCTCCTCCTCGCTGCGGTGGCGGGGCCTTTGGAGGGGGAGGCCTACTGGACGGGGGCGGTGCGCCTGCGCCTTCCCCTCGCCGACCCCTGGCGGGGGGAGGGGGTCTTGGTGGGGGAAAGCCTGGTCTTCCGGGGCGGGGGGGATGAGCTTAAGGGCCAGGCGGCTTTCCGCCTCGAGGGGGGAAGGGTCTGGGTGGACGCCCTCCGCCTGGCGGGCCGGGGCGTCTGGGAGGGCGGGGGGTACTGGAGCCCAGAGGGAAGCGACCTTTACCTGAACCTGAAGGACACGGTCTTCACCCCGGTCCTGCAGGTGGTGCCCGCCTTGAAGCCCTACCGGCCCGAGGGCTCGGGAAGCCTCGCCTTGCGGCTCCAAGGGGATAGCTTCCAGGCGGGGTTCCAGGACTTCCGCTTCCGCCTTGGCCCGGTGGCGGGGTACCTGCCCCAAGGGCTCCTTTCCCTGAACGGGGGGGCTAAGGCGGAAGGGGAACTCACCCTAACGGCCCCCTTCCCCGGGCGGGCCAGGCTTGGCCTCGAGGGCCAGTTGGAGGACTTCCGGGTGAGCGCCAAGGGGGAGGTTTCCCTTCCGGGCCTCAAAGAGGCCACCCCGGCAGAGGTGGTCTTTCGCTACCCCACAGGCCTGGTGGAGGTTCGCCTAGGAGGGCTAGAGGCCCAGGGAACCCTCTTTCCCTTGCGGTTTGCGGGCTATGGCCGATTGAACTTGAGCTATCCTCGTCTCTACCTGCAGGAAGGGCTTTTGGACGTGAAGAGCTTTTTTCTATACCAAGAACGAGGAAACTACCACTTGACGGCCAACGCCGAAGTGGTGCGCGCTCGCTTGGCCTTTGCATCGGATGCCGAAAACGAGCCCAAAGAGCCCCAGAAAACGGTGCCTTCTGAGCCTCTACCCCTGGTGTTTGAGAATGTGCGTCTTTATGCCGAGAGGGGGGTTCTGATCCAAGAAAGCTTGGTCCAAGGTGAGGTGGGTGGGGAGCTGTACTTGGGCGGGTCTTACCAGGACCCATACCTTTCCGGGGAAGCCCACCCGCTAAGGGGAAGTTTTCGCCTGTGGGACGTTCTTTTCAACGTGGTGCCTGAGGGTAGCACGATCCGGTTTAGCCCTAGCCGCGGCATCCTACCCGAGTTCACCCTTCAGGCCACGGGCGAGGCGCGCGGCTATACCCTGCACCTCCAAGCGGAGGGCAGTTTTTTCCGCGAGAATGGCCGGGTCAAGCTCCGTTTGGACCCCAAGTTGACCACGGAACCGGAGTTGACCGAGTTAGAGGCGTACTCGCTCCTGATCCTGGGCACCAAGGATCTTGGCCAGGTTTTGGATGCCTTGCCCCAAGCCGTTTTAAGTGCTGCGTTGGAAAGTTTGTTGGTGGGCCAGTTGGAGCGGGAACTTGCACGGGTCTTGGGGGTAGACCAGTTTCAGATCCGTGCGCCCCTTTTCCAAGGAGGGGAGCTTGAGGACACCCGCTTTTCCGTGGGCAAATACGTGACGCCCAACCTGTTTTTGGGGTACGAGGTGGACCTCCGGGGAACGCAAAGCCTGTTTGCCCAATACCGGCAGGACAGGTTGACCTTTTCCTTGAGTTCGCAGTTCCCGGTGGGGGAGGGCACTTACCAAACCGTGGCCCTCCAGATAGGGTATGAGCTGACGCCTTCCTTGGGCCTTTCTCTGGGGATGGAAAGCGGGGAAAGCGTACGCTTTAGTGTGGGCGCCCTTTACCGGTGGTAGCATGGCCCCGGTATGCGCGCTTTGGCCAAGCTGACCCCCGAGGAGGGCCTAACCCTGGTGGAACGCCCCGTGCCCGAGCCGGGGCCTGGGGAGATCCTGGTGCGGGTGGAGGCGGCGAGCATCTGCGGCACCGACCTCCACATCTGGAAGTGGGACGCCTGGTCCCGGGGCAGGGTCCGCCCTCCCCTCATCACCGGGCACGAGTTCAGCGGGGTGGTGGAGCGGGTGGGTCCCGGGGTCAAGCGCCCCCAGGTGGGGGACCACGTGAGCGTGGAAAGCCACATCGTCTGCCACGCCTGCCCCGCCTGCCGCACGGGCAACTACCACGTCTGCCTGAACACAGAGATCCTGGGGGTGGACCGGGACGGGGGGTTCGCCGAGTACGTGGTGGTGCCGGCGGAAAACGCCTGGGTCAACCCCAAAGACCTCCCCTTTGCGGTGGGGGCCATCCTGGAGCCTTTCGGCAACGCCGTGCACACGGTGTACGCCGGGAGCGGGGTTTCGGGCAAGAGCGTCCTCATCACCGGGGCTGGCCCCATCGGCCTCATGGCGGCCATGGTGGCCCGGGCGAGCGGGGCGGGGCCCATTTTGGTCTCCGACCCCAACCCCTACCGCCTGGCCTTCGCCAAGCCCTACGCCGACCGGCTCATCAACCCCTTGGAGGAGGACCTCTTGGTGGTGGTCCGGCAGGTGACGGTAAGCGGGGTGGAGGTCCTCTTGGAGTTTTCCGGCAACGAAAGCGCCATCCACCAGGGCCTAAAGGCCCTCATCCCGGGGGGCGAGGCCCGGATCCTCGGCATCCCCTCCGACCCCATCCGCTTTGACCTGGCGGGGGAGCTCGTCATGCGGGGGATTACCGCCTACGGCATCGCCGGCAGGCGGCTTTGGCAGACCTGGATGCAGGGGACAGCCTTGGTCTACTCGGGCCGGGTGGACCTCACCCCCCTCATCACCCACCGCCTGCCCCTGAGCCGCTACCGGGAGGCCTTCCAGCTTTTGGCCTCGGGCCAAGGGGTGAAGGTAATCTTGGACCCGAAGGCGTAGTCCTTCCTAGGGTAGCCTCTTCCCGAAAGGGGGAAGAGGATGACGAGGAGGCGTTTCCTAGCGGCCCTTGCCGCCTTGGCCCTGGCCCGGGGGCAGGGTCTTCGGGTGGAGGTGGTGGCGGAGGGGTTGGAGGTCCCCTGGGCCCTCGCCTTTTTGCCCGGAGGGGGGTTCCTGGTCTCCGAGCGGCCGGGGCGAATCCGGCTGGTGCGGGGAGGGAGGGTGGGCCTGTACGCCGAGCTTCCCGTGTACCACCGGGGGGAGTCGGGGCTTTTGGGCCTCGCCCTCCACCCCCGCTTTCCCCAGGCGCCCTACGTCTACGCCTACCGCACGGTGGAGGAGGGAGGGCTTCGCAACCAGGTGGTGCGCCTCCGGCACGAGGGGGATAGGGGGGTTTTGGATCGGGTCATCTTGGACGGCATCCCCGCCCGTTCCCACGGCCTCCACTCGGGCGGGCGCATCGCCTTCGGCCCCGATGGGATGCTCTACGTGACCACCGGGGAGGTGTACGAGCGGGAGATGGCCCAGGACCTGGCCTCCTTGGGGGGCAAGATCCTGCGGATCACCCCGGAGGGCGAGCCCGCCCCGGGGAACCCCTTTTGGGGGAGGCGGGGGGCCCGGCCCGAGATCTATAGCCTGGGCCACCGCAATCCCCAGGGCCTCGCCTGGCACCCGGAAACGGGGGAGCTCTTCTCCAGCGAGCACGGCCCGAGCGGGGAGCAAGGCTTCGGCCACGACGAGGTGAACCTCATCCTCCCCGGGGGCAACTACGGCTGGCCCAGGGGGGTGGGCCGCCTGGGAGACGCCCGCTACCAGGACCCCCTCCACTTCTTCCCCCAGGGCTTCCCCCCGGGAAACCTGGCCTTTTGGCGGGGGGCGCTCTATTTGGCGGGGCTTCGGGGGGAGGCCCTTTTGCGCCTCGCCCTTGCGGGGGGCAAGGGGGCTTGGCGGGTGGCGGGGGTGGAAACGGCCCTTTCCGGCTTCGGCCGCCTGCGGGAGGTGCAGGTGGGGCCCGATGGGGCCCTTTACGTCACCACCTCCAACCGGGACGGCCGGGGCCGGGTGCGCCCGGGGGACGACAAGGTCCTCCGCCTCCTTTAGGCTTAGGGCGTGGAGCGTCTTTTGCCTTTCCGTTTTGACGAGGGGGAAGGGGTCTTCTGGCTTTTGGACCAGAGGCGGCTTCCCCTCGAGGAGGTCTGGGTGCCCGTGCGCACCGCAAGGGAGATGGCGGAGGCCATCCGGGCCATGGTGGTGCGGGGAGCCCCCGCCATCGGGGTTTCGGCGGCCTTCGGCATGGTCCTCGCCCACCTTCGGGGGGAAGACCCAAAGGAGGCGGACGCCCTCCTCCGCCAAAGCCGCCCCACGGCGGTGAACCTCTTCCACGCCCTGGACCGCCTGCGGCCCCACTGGGGGGACCTGGAGGGGAGCCTAAGGGAGGCCAAGGCCCTCTGGCGGGAGGTGGAGGAGACGGAGAGGGCCATTGGCCAGCACGGGGCCAAGGTCCTAAGGGGCCAGGTCCTCACCCACTGCAACACGGGGCCCCTGGCCACCGGGGGGTACGGCACGGCCCTGGGGGCGATCCTCGAGGCCCACCGCCAGGGGCGGGTCAGCCACGTGTGGGTGGACGAAACCAGGCCCTACCTGCAAGGGGCCCGGCTCACCGCCTTTGAGCTCATGAAGGCCGGGGTTCCCGCCACCCTCATCGCCGACAACATGGCGGGCTTCCTCATGCAACGGGGCTTGGTGGACGCTGTCATCGTGGGGGTGGACCGCATGGCCTTAAACGGGGACTTCGCCAACAAGATCGGCACCTACACCCTGGCGGTGCTGGCCCACCACCACGGGATCCCCTTCTACGCCGCCCTGCCCCTTTCCTCCGTGGACCCCACCCTGGCGAGCGGGGAGGGCATCCCCATTGAGGAGCGCTCCCCGGAGGAGGTGTTGGCGCTCAAGGGGGTGCGCCTCGCCCCCGAGGGCTTTCCCGCCTACCACCCCGCCTTTGACATCACCCCCCACCGCTACCTCACGGGGATCGTCACGGAAAAGGGCGTGCTCTACCCGCCCTTTGACGAGGCCCTTCGCCATGCCCTGGGCCTTTCTTGAAGCCCTTTTGGGCCACACCTGCCCGGGTTGCGGCGGCAGGCTGGACGAGCCTCTCCTCTGCGCCGCCTGCCGGGAGGGGCTTCGGGCCTGGGTCCAGGGGGAGAGCGTCTACCTGGGGCTCTACGGCCGGGTGGGGGGGCTCGCCCGAGCCCTGAAGTACGGGGGCCGGTCTGGCCTAGCCCCCCTCCTTGCCCGCCCCTTGGCGGAAGGCATCCTGGCCCAGGGCTGGGCGCTTTCGGGGGTGACGGCGGTGCCCACCCTCCTGACCCGGCTTCTCCGGAAGGGGTATAACCCGCCCGAGCTTTTGGCCAGGGAACTCGCCCGCCTCCTCCGCCTTCCCTACCGGCGGGTCCTCGCGCGGGTGCGCTACGCCCCGGGCCAGCCCACCCGGGGGCGGGGAAGGACCCAGCTGCCCCCAGGCCTCTTCGCGCCCAGGGTTCGGGTGGAGGGGGCCTGGCTTTTGGTGGACGACGTCCTCACGAGCGGGGCCACTTTCCTCCGGGCCAAGGAGGCCCTTTTCCAGGCGGGGGCGGAGAGGGTCTACGGGGCCTTCCTGGCGGTGCGGGACCCAGCGGCCTTGGGGCCCTACCGGTAAGGGCCACACTTTTTTGGACCGAAAGCCCTAGACTGGGGAGAAAGGGGGTGGACGTGAAGAAGCTTCGCCGCCTTCCGGACCTCCTCCCCCACCTTAGGGAAGGGCGCTACCGCTTGGGTCCCCACGTGGCCAAGCACATGCTCCAGGAGGGGTTCACCGAGCTGGACATCCTCAGGGCCCTGGAATGGGGCAGGGAGCTTTGCATCTACCCCGAGGACCAGCGGATGCTGGTTTTGGGCTACATGGTCTTCCCGCCCCGCCTGCGCCTTCCCTTGCACGTGGTTCTGGAGTACGCCAAGCCGCGGCACGTGGACATCGTCACCGCCTTTATCCCGAAGGAGCCCTACCGGGTGTACTCCAGGAAACGCCTCGCCGCCATCCTCCGCTTTGATGGGGCCTTGGAGGAGGTGCGCTGGAGCCTGCCCAAAGAGGCTTACCCCGCCTGGGAGTAGGCCCAGGCGGGGCAAGGGGCCTAGGCTTTAGCGCTTGAGTTCCCGGATCACCGCCTGGGTGAGGTCCGTGTCCTCGTCGGCGTAGACCACCAGGCCAGACTGGGCCGCCACCTGCCGGCTCATGACCACGGCGAAGCCCTGGGCCTTGGCCACCTTGGCGATGGCGGCGTCCACGTCCTCGAGGATGGGCTTCAGGACCTGGTTCTGCCGGTCCTGCCACTTCTTAAGGGTGTCCTGGTAGGTCTTGAGGAGGGCGTCGTAGTCCTGGCGCTCCTTGGCCGAGGCCTGCCCGGAGCGCACCTTCTGGTCCAGGGGCTTGAGCTTCTCCTCGAGGGGGGAAAGCTCCTTCTTGGCCTGGGACTGCACGTCCTGGACCTTCTTGTAGTCGGGATGGGCCTGGACCAGGGCGTCTGCGTCCACGAAGCCGATGCGGGTGGCCACGTTCTTGTTCTGGGCCAGCATGGGGGTAAGGAGGGCGCCGAGGGCCAGGAAAAGGGCCGTTAGGGGAAGCCGTTTCATGGGGTAAAGCCTATCTCCTTCCGGTTAGGCCAAGGTGAGAGAAGGCTCCCTTTCCCCTTGAGGGGGTGGGGGGTAGGATACTCCTTGGAGGTGAGAGGTATGCGCAAAGCTTTAGGGTTGGTGCTATTGCTGGTGTTGGGTTCCTTGGCCTTTGCCCAGCGGGCGGTTTCCTTCCGGCTCTCCTTGCCCCCTGCGGGGCTCGGGTTCGGCCTCGAGGCCCCCTTGGAGCGGAACCTGGCCTTCCGGGGCTTCGTGGACCTCTTTCCTGGCGGGCCGACTTTCCTGGTGGGCGGCGAGCTCCTTTTTAAGCCGGATCTGGGCGAGTTGGACCGGGACCTCCGGGGGATTAGGCCCTACTTTGGTGGGGGCCTTGCCGGGCGGTTCGCCCAGAATAGCGACCTTGGCCTTCACCTTTCCTTGGGGGTTGAGTTGCTGCTAGACCCCAGGACAGGCATTTTCCTGGACGGGGAGTACTTTTACCCCTTCGGAGGTGGCAGCAGCCATAGCCGTGCGGTGCTTGGGGCGACCCTGAGGTAAAGCCACACGCTATTCTCCCCGCCTAATGGGCGGGGACATTTTTCCTTTGACCCTAGGCTAATCTGGAGATGAAAGGAGGTTAAAGATGCTGGTCCGGGACTGGATGACCAAGGACCCCCTCACGGTAAGCCCCGACACCCCCGTATTGGAGGCCATCAACCTGCTGAAGCAAAAGGGCTTCCGGCGCCTGCCCGTGGTGAAGGACGGGAAGCTCGTGGGCTTGGTGACGGACAAGGACCTCAAGGACGCCATGCCCTCCAAGGCCACCACCCTCTCGGTGTGGGAGATGAACTACCTCCTCTCCAAGCTCACCGTGGAGGAGGTGATGGCCAAGCCCGTGGTCACCGTGGGGGCGGACGAGCCTTTGGAGAAGGCGGCCCTCCTCATGGAGGAGCGGAAGATCGGGGGCCTGCCGGTGATGGAGGGAGATGGGCTCGTGGGCATCATCACCGTGACCGACGTGCTCCGGGCCTTCATTGAGGTCTTGGGCCTGAAGCTTGGGGGCCTCCGCATCACCGTGGACATCCCCGATGTTCCCGGGGCGCTTGCCCAGATGGCCCAGGCGGTGCCCCCGGCCAACATCGTTTCCATCGCCACCGCTGCCCACCTCCAGGGCTACCAGCGCCTGGTGATGCGGGTGGTGGGGGAGGACGTGGAAGGGGTGCCCAAGCGGCTCCAGGCCGCCGGGGAAAAGGTGGTGGACGTCCGCCCGGGCTAGGCGCCGTTCCTGTAGGCGGGGTAGGAGCCCAGGACCTTTAGGAAGGCCGCCCGGCGGAGGAGACCCAAAAGGGCCTGGGCGGGCCCAGGGTCTTCCAGGTGGCCTTCCAGGTCCAGGTAGAAGAGGTAGCTAAAGGGCTTGTCCCGCCGGGGCCGGGACTCCAGCTTGGTGAGGTTCACCCCGGCCTCAGCGAAGACCTGCAAGGCCTCCAAAAGCCCCCCGGGGCGGTGGCGCACGGCGAAGACGATGCTCGTCTTGTGGGGGCCTTCCCCCTTTTGCGCCTCCTCGCGGCCGATGACGAAGAAGCGGGTGTAGTTGTGGGAGTAGTCCTCAATGTTTTCCGCCAGGACGGTGAGGCCATAGAGCTCCGCCGCCCGCCTCGAGGCGATGGCCCCCACCCCGGGCTCGGGGCTTTCCGCCAGGGCCCTGGCCGCCCCTGCGGTGTCGTAGACGGGGATGGGGGTGAGGCGGAGCCGGGCCAGGAAGCCGTCGCACTGGGCCAGGGCCTGGGGGTGGCTTTTCACCGCTTTAAGGTCTTTCAGCTCGGTGCCCTTAGGGGCGAGAAGGCAGTGCTCCACCCGGTGGACGATCTCCCCCACCACGTGGAGGTCGCTTTCCAGGAGGAGGTCGTAGGTCTGGTTGATGCTGCCGGCGGTGGTGTTTTCCACGGGCACCACGCCGAGCTCCACTTCCCCCGCCTCCACCGCCTCAAAGACCTGGTGAAAGGTGGGGAAGCCCACGGGGGTGGCGCCGGGGAAGGTCTTGAGGAGGGCTTCCTCGCTGTACGCCCCTTCGGTGCCCTGGAAGGCGATCCTCATGCCCTCCATGGTACAGGCACCCTGGACAGGGGAAAAAGGGCTGGCGTAGCATGGCCTTCGTGGCGCGGCTTCTCGTGGTGGACGATGACCCCCGCATCCGTCACCTCCTCGAGGTGGTCCTTTCCGGCTCGGGCCACGAGGTAGTCTTGGCCGCCTCAGCCAAGGACGCCTTGGAGTTCCTGCGGAAGGAAACCCCTGACCTCATCCTCCTGGACATCATGATGCCGGACATGGACGGCCTTACCCTGTTGGGCCGCATCCGGGCCGTGCGCCGCCTGAGCCGGGTGCCCGTCATCATGTTCACCGGAGGGGGAGGGGAGCTGGAGGGGCCAAGCCGGGCTTTGGGGGCCGACCTTTTCCTGGAAAAGCCCATCAGCGGGCGCCGGCTCAAGCAGGCGGTGGAAAGCCTCCTCTCCCGGGAGGGTTACCTCCTCCCCGGGGGCGAGCGGGTAGGCACCTTGGAGGAGGTGGGGGAGAGGCTTCGGCAGGCCCTGCCCGAGGAGGAGCGCTTCCGCCTCCTTTGGCGCAAGGCGCAAAGCCGCCGCGCCCTCCTCGCCAACCTGGTGGCCAAGGGCTGGACCGAGGCCCTTTTGCGCCGCCTGGTGCCGGGGGAGTACGACCTTTACGATATCCTGGGCCACCTGGCCTACGGCTGGCCCCTCCTTTCCCTGAAGGAGCGGGCCGCCCGGGCGGGGGACCCTCGTTTCGCCCCGCTTCTCCAGGAGTACCTGAGGGCGGGGCGCCTCCCCCTGGAGGGGGATGGCCTCCTGGAGGAACTGGCGGAAACCCTTTACGCTTAGGGGATGGCCGAGCTAGCGGAGGTTCACGAACCCGAGGCCTGGAACCGGTTGGTTTCCGGCTTCCCCATCACGAGCGCCCTCCAGTCCTTTGGCTGGGGGGAGGTGAAGCGGTTTTCCGGCTGGGAGCCCAAGCGCTTCGCCGTGTACGAGGGGGATAGGCTTTTGGGGGCGGCCCAGGTCCTCCTGAAACGCCTTCCCGGGGGGCTTCGCCTGGCCTACGCCCCCCGGGGCCCGGCCCTGTGGCGCCTCGCCGACCTCCCCCAGGTGGCCCGGGCCCTGGCCCAAGGGGTGAGGGGCACCCACCTGGTCCTGGAGCCGGAGGCGGGCCTTTTGGCGGAGGAGACGCCTCCCGCCTTTTCTGGTCTCTTGCCGGAAGAGCCCATCCAGCCCGGGTACTCCCTTTGGCTGGACCTCACCCAGGGGGAAGAGGCCTTGCTCAAGGGCATGAAGGAGATGCACCGCCGCAACGCCCGCCTGGCGCAGAAGCGCACCGAGCTTTTCGTGGCGGGGGAGGAGGCTTTCCCCGAGTTCTTCCGCCTTTTTGAGGAAACGAACCGGCGGGCGAAGCTTCTGCAACATTCGGAAGCGTACTACCGGGCGGTACTAAGGGAGATGAACCAGCCCTTGGGGGAGGCCTTCCTCGCCCTGGCCGCCAAGGAGGGCGAGCCCTTGGCGGCGGGGCTTTTCGTGGGGTTTGCGGGGAAGGTGGACTACCTCTATGGGGGGAGTAGCCGCCACCATCCCGAGGCCAAAGCCCCCATGGGGATGCACCTGATGGCCATCCGCCACGGCATCGCCCGGGGCTACCGCATCTACGACCTTTGGGGCGTCCCCCGGACCCCTGAAGGGAGCCACGCCGAGGGGATCTGGCGCTTCAAGGAAGGCTTTGGCGGGAAGAGGGTGCAGTTTCCCGCCTACACCCTGCCCCTCTCCCCCCTCTACCGCCCCTTGAAGGCCCTCCTCCGCCTGCGCAAGACCTGGGTGAACCTCAAGGTGCGGGGGAACCCGCGGGATGTCCTGGGGTAAAGGGCCTTGTCATCCTTCTCAAAGGCTTTTCGTTAGGGTGAGGGGCGTGGTGCGGTACCTCCTCCCCCTCGCCCTGGTCCTCTTCCTCCTCTTCCTTTGGGTTCGCCCCGGGCCTTCCGGGCCTTCCCCGGCCCCAGGGGTGCGCCTTCAGGGGGTGGAGCTCTGGCTCTTCCCCGAGGAGGAAGGGGTGAAGTGGCGCTTCCAGGCGGAGGAGATGGTGGAGGAGGGCGGGGTGTTCCGCATCCGGGGGGGGCTTTTTGGGGAGCGGTACGTGGGGGGGCGTCTGGACCTCAGGCTGAAAGCGCCCGAGGTGGTGGTGGAGCCTGGGGACAACCTGCGCGCCCCCTACGCCGAGGTGGAGATCCTAAGGGGTTGCTACCGCCTGGCCCTTTCCGCCCCGGGCAAGGGGGAGGTCCTCATCCGGCAGAAGGAAGGCTTCTTCGCCCCCTGGGTGCGGATAGAGGCCCCGAACCTCAGGGGCGAGGCGGAGGCCTTCCGCTCGGACTTCGCCTTGGAGCGCCTCGAGGCGCAAAACCCAAGGTTTTCCTTCCCCGCAGGGGGAAGCTTTGGTCCCTGCACCGTAAAAGGAGGTAGCTCATGAGAAAAATGGCGGCGTTGGCCCTTCTCGGTTTGGCCCTAGCGGCTTCGGGCGTGCGGGTCATTCAGGTGGAAGGCGGCAGGCTCTCCGGGGACCTGCGCTATGGCCCCTGGACCTTTGAGGGGGAGGTGAAAGGGCGGGTCAAGGACCTCCAGATCCAGGCCCCCAAGGCCACCCTCACCGCTCCCAAGGGCAAGACCATGCAGGAGGCGGAAGGGGAAAGGGAGGCCCGGTTTGAAGGGGGCGTGGTGGTGCGCCGGGGCCGGGTGGAGGCCCGGGGGCCCGTATTGGTCTACCGGGAGAAGACGGGGGAGGGGGAGCTCTTGGGGCCCGCCCGCATGCGCCAGGAGCCCAAGCCCGGGGAGGACCCCGTGGAGGTGGAGGCGAGCCGCATGACCTTCCAGGTGGACACGGACACCTCCACCAGCGAAAACGCCCTCCTCAGAAGCGGCAACCAGGAAGGGCGGGCCGGCTTCGTCTACTATGAGGAGGAAAAGGGCCTCGCCGTCTTCACGGACCCCAAGGAGGTGGTCCTCGTCCGCAAGCGCAAGGACGGGGACCTGGTCATCCGGGCCAAGGAGGTGCGGAGCCTCACCGGCTCCAAGCGCCTCATCGCCACGGGGGGGGTGCGCCTGGTGGACGGGGACCTGGTCACGGTGGGGGATAGCCTCTACTACGACGACACCACCGGGGAGGCCATCGTCTTGGGGAAGCCGGCTTTGAGCGAGAACAAGAAGGAAGGCTTCAAGCTTTCCGGAAGCACCCTCCTCCACAACGTGAACCGCCACCAGGTGCGGGTCTATGGCCGGACCTTCCGCCTGCCCACCGAGGAGTTTAAAAAGCTCGGGGAGAAGTGATGCGCCCTTTCCTCCTGGGCCTCGCCCTCTTCCTCCTTCTCGCCCTGGCCCAGGAGGCCTTCCGCCCCGAGGTGGAGCTCGTCCGCAAGGACAAGAAGGTGGTGGCCTGGGTGAGCGGGGAGGAGGATAGCCTCTTCTACGCCGACTACGGGGACCTAATGGTGGGGGTGTTGGAGGCCTTGGGCGAGGCCCAGGTGGCGGTGGCGGGGCGGGCCTTCTTCCGCGACGGGGGAAGCGCCGTGGACGAGGGGCTTAAGGTAGGGGACCGGGTGGAGGCCGCCTACAACCCCGATTACACGAAGGAGGGGCTTCCCCACCTCCTGCGCCTGCGCCGGGCGGGGGAGGGAAAAGGGGAAAGGTACCTCCGCCTCGTCCTCTTTGACCCCAGGGGGGTGGAGGTGCGCCTGGGGGAAGCGGTGCGGGCCACGGGGCCTTTGGCCGTGGTGGAGCGGGGGAGCGAGGAAACCCTTTTCCTCTCCGGGGGGGGCGCCCGGTACCTGGAGGAGGAGGGGCGCCTCGAGGTGAACCCCGCCCCCGGGGAGGTCTACGTGGAGGAAGGCGCCACCCGGGTGAAGGGGAGAAGGCTTCGCTACAAGAACGACACCGGAGAGGCCCTTTTGGAAGGCCCCCTGGAGATCAAGCGGGAAGGGGAAAAGCCCCTTTCGGGCAAGGCGGAAAGCCTCCGCTACCTCCTGGACGAGGAGGCGCTTTGGCTTTATGGGGTGGAGTTCGCCCAAGGCGGGCGCACCACCAAGGCGGACAGGGCCTTGGTGCGGGAGAAGGAGGGCTTCGCCTACCTCTTCGGGAACGTGGAAAGCCGGGACGAGAAGGGCTTTGTACGGGGGGAGAGGGTGCGCTACGCCCTGGAGAAGGGCGAGGTGGTGGTCTTGGGGAGGGTGGCGGGGGAGTTTAAGGACTAGGCGGGAACGCCCGCCATGAGGAGGCCAAGCCGCTCCTCCGTGGCCTCCTCCGGGGAGAGCTCCCCCACAATCCTCCCCTCGTACATGACGAGGATCCGGTCGGCGAGGTTTAGCACCTCGGAGAGGTCGGCGGAAACGAGGAGCACCGCCATCCCCTGGTCCCGGGCCTCTATGAGGCGCTGGTGGATGAACTCAATGGCCCCCACGTCCACCCCCCGGGTGGGCTGGGCGGCGACGAGGAGGCGGGGCTTCCTTAGCAGCTCCCTCCCCACCACGATCTTCTGCTGGTTCCCCCCGGAGAAGCGCCTGGCGGAAAGCTCCGTGGACCGGGGCCGCACGTCAAACCCCTCCACCAGGGCCTTGGCGTGGGCCTCCACCGCCTCGCCGTCCAGAAAGCCCAGGAAGCCCCGGAAGGGGGGCCTGTGCTGGTCGCCTAGGATGGCGTTTTCCCGCACGGAGAAGTCCAACACCAGGCCCCGGGCGTGCCGGTCCTCGGGGACGTGGCTCACCCCGAGCTCCCGCACCGCCCGGGCTAGGGAAGGAAGGGGCTTCCCCAGGTAGCGGGCCACCCCCTGGTGGCGGCGGAGGCCGGTGAGGGCTTCCACGAGTTCGGTCTGGCCGTTCCCCTCCACCCCGGCGATGCCCACGATCTCCCCCGCCCGCACCTGGAAGCTCACCCCCTTGAGCCGGGGCGGGGCGGCGAAGTTATCCAGCTCCAAGACCACCTCGCCGGGTCTGGCCGGGCCCTTTTGCACCCTCAAGACCACCTCCCTCCCCACCATCATCCGGGCGAGGGCCTCCAGGGAGGTTTCCGCGGTGTGCACCGTGCCCACCACCTTCCCGTCCCGGATCACCGTGACCCGGTCGGAAACGGCCAGCACCTCCTTGAGCTTGTGGCTGATGAAGATGGCGGCGTTGCCCTGGGCCACGTAGGCCCTGAGGAAGCGGAAAAGCTCCTCCGCCTCCTGGGGGGTAAGGACGGCGGTGGGCTCGTCCAGGATGAGGATTTTGGCCTCGCGGTAAAGGGCCTTGAGGATCTCCACCCGTTGCTGCAGGCCCACGGGGAGGTTTTCAATGCGCTCGTCCAAGGGAACCTGGAAGCCGAGCTCCTCCATGAGGCCTTGGGCGCGCTTCCTTGCCGCCTCGAGGTCCAGGTAAAGGGGGCTTCCGGGCTCCAGGCCCAGGACCAGGTTCTCCAGCACCGTAAACGGCTCCACCAGCATGAAGTGCTGGTGCACCATGCCGATGCCGGCGGCGATGGCGTCCAGGGGGCTTCTCGGCCGGTAGGGCTTGCCGTCCACCCACATCTCCCCCTCGTCCGGGAGCTGGAGGCCGTAGACGATCTTCATGAGGGTGGACTTTCCCGCCCCGTTTTCCCCCACCAGGGCCAAAACCTCGCCCCACTCCAGGTCCAAGGAGATGTGGTCGTTGGCGAGGACCAGGGGGAAGCGCTTGGTGATGTCCTTAAGGACCAGGGCCTTCTTCACGGGAGGAGTATACAAAAAGCCGGGGCAAGCCCCGGCTTTTCGCACGGCCCGCCTTAGCGGGTTTCCGGCACCTTGAGCTGGCCCTTGATGATCTGCTGCTTGAGCACCTCCAGCTTGCTCACCACGCTCGCCGGGATCAGGGCCTTGTTGTACTCGTCCAGGGCGTAGCCCACCCCGTTGTTGCTCAGGCCGAACTCCCGCACCCCGCCCTTGAAGGTCTTCTGCACCACGCTCTTGATGACCTCGTAGGTGGCCACGTCCACCCGCTTCATCATGGAGGTGAGGCCGTGGTTGAGGGTGGCGGGGTTGTTGTCCGTGTCGCCCAGGTAGTTCTGGTTGGCGTCCACGCCGATGAAGAAGAGGGGCGTGGCCTTGGTGCCGTCGGTGCCGCAGGCCTTGGTGTAGTCGGCGTACTTGGCCACCTTGGCGTAGGGGTCCGCCTTGCGCACGAAGCGGATGTTGCCGCCCTCCTTGAGGCACTTGGTCTGCTTCACGTAGTCAATGAGCCCGAGGCCCGAACCACCCGCGGCGGCGTAGATGATGTCGGCGCCCTGGCGCACCTGGGCGGCGGCGATCTCCTTGGCCTTGGCGGGGTCGTTCCAGGCGGCGGGGGTGTTCCCCACGTAGCCCACCAGGACCTTGCCCTGGATCTTGTCCTCCTTGAAGGCGTACTCCGCCCCGGCGCGGAAGCCCGCCTCAAACTTGTGGATGAGGGGGATGTCCATGCCGCCGATGAAGCCCACCACCCCGGTGCGGCTCATCTTGCCGGCGATGTAGCCCACCAGGAAGCTGCCCTCGTGCTCGCGGAACACGAGCCCCACGGCGTTGGCGAGCTTCCCTTCCCCGGGCACGGCGTCAATCACGGCGAACTTCACCTTGGGGAACTCCTTGGCCGTGGCGGTGATGGCGGGCTCGTTGGCGAAGCCCACGCCGATCACCAGGTCAAAGCCCTCCTCGGCGAAGGTGCGGATGCCCTGCCCCACCTGGGAGGGGTCGGCGGGCTCAAAGTCAAAGAGCTTTACCCCGAAGTCCTTGGCCGCCTTCTGCGCCCCTTCCCAGGCGGACTGGTTGAAGGAGCGGTCAAACTTGCCGCCGGCGTCAAAGGCGATGCCCACCCGCACCTGGGCCAGGCTTAGGCCCAGGGCTAGAACCCCAATAAGCGCCAGTACACGTTTCATGCTCACCTCCTGCGGCTATTCGCCAGGGGCTATTATACCCGGCGGTAAACTCAAGGCATGACCCTGGAGGAGGCGAGAAGGCGGATCAACGAGCTTAGGGACCTCATCCGCTACCACAACTACCGGTACTACGTCCTCAACGACCCGGAGATCTCCGACGCCGAGTACGACCGGCTTCTTCGGGAACTTAAAGACCTGGAGGAGCGCTTCCCCGAGCTCAAAAGCCCCGACTCCCCCACGGAGCAGGTGGGGGCGAGGCCCCTCGAGGCCACCTTCCGCCCCGTCCGCCACCCAAGCCGCATGTACTCCCTGGACAACGCCTTCAACCATGAAGAGCTGAAAGCCTTTGAGGAGCGGATAGAGCGCGCCTTAGGCCGTAAGGGGCCTTTTGTTTACACCGTGGAGCACAAGGTGGACGGGCTTTCCGTGAACCTCTACTACGAGGAAGGGGTCCTGGTCTGGGGGGCCACCCGGGGGGATGGGGAGGTGGGGGAGGAGGTGACGCAGAACCTCCTCACCATCCCCACCATTCCCCGCAGGCTCCAGGGGGTGCCGGAGCGCCTGGAGGTGCGGGGGGAGGTCTACATGCCCATAGAGGCCTTCCTCCGCCTCAACGAGGAGCTGGAGGAGGCGGGGGAGAAGGTGTTCAAGAACCCGAGAAACGCCGCCGCCGGCTCCTTAAGGCAAAAAGACCCCCGCATCACCGCCAAGCGGGGCCTGAGGGCCACCTTTTACGCCCTGGGGCTTGGCCTGGAGGAAAGCGGCGTGAAGACCCAGTACGACCTCCTCCTTTGGCTTAAGGAGAAGGGCTTTCCGGTGGAGCACGGCTTCGCCCGGGCCACTGGGGCCGAGGGGGTGGAGCAGGTCTACCAGGACTGGCTCAAAAAGAGGCGCACCCTCCCCTTTGAGGCGGACGGGGTGGTGGTGAAGCTGGACGAGCTTGCCCTTTGGCGGGAGCTGGGCTACACCGCCCGCGCCCCCCGTTACGCCATCGCCTACAAGTTCCCGGCGGAGGAGAAGGAAACCCGGCTCTTGGACGTGGTCTTCCAGGTGGGGCGCACGGGACGGGTGACCCCGGTGGGCCTCCTCGAGCCCGTCTTTCTGGAGGGGAGCGAGGTGTCCCGCGTCACCCTGCACAACGAAAGCTACATAGAGGAGTTGGACATCCGCATCGGGGACTGGGTCCTGGTCCACAAGGCGGGGGGGGTGATCCCCGAGGTCCTAAGGGTCCTAAAGGAGAAGCGCACCGGGGCGGAAAGGCCCATTGTCTGGCCGGAACGCTGCCCGGAGTGCGGCCACCGCTTGGTGAAGGAGGGCAAGGTCCACCGCTGTCCCAACCCCTTGTGCCCCGCCAAGCGCTTTGAGGCCATCCGCCACTACGCCTCCCGCAAGGCCATGGACATCCAGGGCCTGGGGGAGAAGCTCATTGAAAAGCTTTTGGAAAAGGGGCTTATCCGGGACGTGGCCGACCTTTACCGCCTGAGGAAGGAGGACCTCTTGGGCCTGGAGCGCATGGGGGAGAAAAGCGCCCATAACCTCCTCCGCCAGATAGAGGAGAGCAAGCACCGGGGCCTAGAGCGCCTCCTCTATGCCCTAGGGCTTCCCGGGGTGGGGGAGGTCCTGGCCCGCAACCTGGCGGCCCGCTTCGGCACCATGGACCGCCTCCTCGAGGCCTCCCTGGAGGAGCTTTTGGAGGTGGAGGAGGTGGGGGAGCTCACCGCCCGGGGGATTTGGGAAACCCTTCGGGACCCCGCCTTCCGTGACCTGGTGCGCCGCCTGAAGGAGGCGGGGGTGGAGATGGAGGCCAAGGAACGGGGGGGAGAGGCGCTAAAAGGGCTTACCTTTGTCCTCACCGGGGAGCTTTCCCGCCCCCGGGAGGAGGTGAAGGCCCTCTTGCGGCGCCTTGGCGCCAAGGTCACGGACTCGGTGAGCCGGAAGACGAGCTACCTGGTGGTGGGGGAAAACCCCGGGAGCAAGCTGGAGAAAGCCCGCGCCTTGGGCGTGCCCATCCTCACCGAGGAGGCCTTGTGGGGCCTCATCGCCGAGAAGACGGGGAAGGCGCCCGAGGCCCTTTTGGCCTAGCTGGGGCCAAAGAGCTTCTCCAGGGCCTCCTTGAGCCGGGAGCCGGAAAGCCCTAGGGCGCTGAGGGCCTTCTCGTAAAGCTCCGGGGTGAGAAGCCCCCGTAGGGCGGCAAGCTCGGTGCGGGAAAGGTTGGCCCCGTATAGGACGTGCTCCTCAAAGGAGGCCCACGCCAGGGGCACCCGGGCCTTGACGATCTCGGCGATGGCCTTGGCGTACTCCCTGATCTCCCACTGGGCCTCGGGGGCCAGGCGGAGCTTGAGGAAGTGGAAGAGGTTGTGGAGGTCCTGCTTCCAGTAGAACTCCGTGTAGAGGTTTAGGGGGAGGACCATGCGGGCCATCTCCCGGGCCACCCCCTTTTCCAAGAGCTTCTCGTAGGCCCGGTAGGCCTCCCTTTCCGACTCCAGGAGGAGGGACAAAGCTTCCTCGTCGGCGAGCTCGCCTTCCGAGCCCTGCTTGTTCCGCTTGGCCTGGCGGCGGAAGGCCCTAGGCTCGTAAAACTCGTCTTTAAGGACGGAGTAGCGCCCGGAAACCTCGTTCACGCTCGCCGTGCGGTGGCGGAACCATTGGCGCGCCACGAAGAGGGGGGCCTTGACGTGGAACTTGAACTCCACCATCTCAAAGGGGCTCGTGTGGCGGTGGCGCATGAGGTAGTCAATGAGGGCGGCGTCCTCCCGCACCGTCTTGGTCCCCTCCCCGTAGGAAACCCGGGCCGCCTGGACGATGGCGGCGTCATCCCCCATCACGTCCACCAGGCGCACGAAGCCCTTGTCCAGGACGGGAATCGCGTGTCCTAGCTCCATGCCCTAAAGTCTACTTGCCCCGTGGGCCTTTCCGGTCTACCCTGAGCCTATGCGGGCAAGGACCCCTTTCGCCTTCAATAAGGAAGCACGGGCGCTACCGAGGCCCTGGCCTTTTCCCTGTCGGCGGAGGGCGATAGGATAAATAGGCTTTGGGCGCTTGGCGCCTTTTGGAGAGTGAAGATGCTACGCTTGCCGGATTTTCCTTTGCCTGACCCCCGGGGGCGGTTTGGCCCCTACGGGGGGCGGTACGTTCCCGAAACCCTCATCCCTGCCTTGGAAGAGGTGGAGGCCGCCTACCTCGAGGCCAAAAAGGACCCCGCTTTCCTGGAGGAACTGGAGCACTACCTGAGGACCTTCGCCGGCCGGCCCACGCCCCTTTTCCACGCCAAACGGCTTTCGGAGTACTGGGGCGGGGCCCAGGTCTACCTGAAGCGGGAGGACCTCCTGCACACGGGGGCCCACAAGATCAACAACACCCTGGGCCAGGCCCTCCTCGCCCGGCGCATGGGGAAAAAGCGGGTCATCGCCGAAACGGGGGCGGGACAGCACGGGGTTTCCGTGGCCACGGTGGCCGCCCTCTTCGGCATGGAGTGCGTGGTCTACATGGGGGAGGAGGACGTGCGGCGCCAAGCCCTAAACGTCTTCCGCATGAAGCTCCTGGGGGCCGAGGTGCGGCCGGTGGCGGCGGGGAGCCGCACCCTCAAGGACGCCACCAACGAGGCCATCCGGGACTGGATCACCCACGTGCGCACCACCTTCTACATCCTGGGCTCCGTGGTGGGCCCCCACCCCTACCCCATGATGGTGCGGGACTTCCAGAGCGTCATCGGGGAGGAGGTGAAGCGGCAAAGCCTGGAAACCTTTGGCCGTTACCCCGACGCCCTGATCGCCGCCGTGGGGGGAGGGTCCAACGCCATCGGGCTTTTCGCCCCCTTCGCCTACCTGCCCGAGGGGGAAAGGCCCAGGCTCATCGGGGTGGAGGCCGCAGGGGAAGGCCTTGCCAGCGGGCGGCACGCCGCCAGCATCGGGGCGGGGAAGCGGGGGGTCTTGCACGGGAGCTACATGTACCTCCTCTACGACCACGACGGGCAGATCACTCCGGCCCACTCCGTTTCCGCCGGCCTGGACTACCCGGGGGTGGGGCCGGAGCACAGCTACTACGCCGATATGGGCATCGCCGAGTACGCCAGCGTCACCGACGAGGAGGCCTTGGAGGGCTTTAAGCTTTTGGCCCGCCTCGAGGGCATCATCCCCGCCCTGGAGTCCGCCCACGCCATCGCCCACGCCGCCAAGGTGGTGCCGGAGATGGGGAAGGACCAGGTGGTGGTCATCAACCTCTCGGGCCGGGGGGACAAGGACGTGACCGAGGCCATGCGCCTCCTTGGAGGGGAGCTATGACCACGAAGGAAGCCTTCGCCCAGGCCAAGGGGGAGGGGCGGGCCGCCCTCATCCCCTACCTCACCGCCGGCTTCCCCAGCCGGGAGGGCTTTTTGGAGGCGGTGAAGGAGGTACTTCCCTTCGCCGACCTCCTGGAGATCGGCCTGCCCTACTCCGATCCCCTGGGGGACGGCCCCGTGATCCAGCGGGCGAGCGAGGTGGCCCTGAGGAAGGGGATGAGCGTGCAAGGGGTCTTGGAGCTGGTGAAGGAGGTGCGGGCCCTCACGGACAAGCCCCTCTTCCTCATGACCTACCTGAACCCCGTCCTGGCCTGGGGGCCGGAGCGCTTCTTTAGCCTCTTCCACGGGGCGGGGGCCACGGGGCTCATCCTGCCCGACCTCCCCCCCGACGAGGACCCCGCCCTGGTGCGCCTCGCGCAGGAAATCGGCTTGGAAACGGTTTTCCTTCTCGCCCCCACCTCCACGGAAAAAAGGATAGAGACCGTGGTCCGCCACGCCACGGGCTTCGTCTACGCCGTGTCCGTCACCGGGGTCACCGGGGAGCGGGAGCGCCTGCCCGAGGAGGTAAAGGACCTGGTGCGCCGCATCCGGGCCAAGACGTCCTTGCCCGTGGCCGTGGGCTTTGGGGTTTCCGGCAAGGCCACGGCCGCCCAGGCGGCGGTGGCGGACGGGGTGGTGGTGGGGAGCGCCCTAATCCGGGCCTTGGAAAGGGGGGAGCCCCTAAGCCCTCTCCTGGCCGAGATCCGGGAAGGGCTTTACCTGAAAGAGCCGGTCTGAGACTTGCGCCAAAGAGCCTGCCCGGGTACCCTAGAGGGTACCCGGATCCCCCGCTAGCCTCCTCTGCTGGTGCGCTGGTTTCCAGGGTTATGCCTGAAGGAGGCGCGCGTGTGGGCCATTGAAGTAGAAAACCTTTCCAAGGTATTCCGCAAGACCACCTTCGGCCGCAGGCAGGAGGAGTGGGCGCTGAAAGGGGTTTCCTTCCGGGTGGCGGAAGGGGAAACCTACGCCCTCTTGGGGCCTAACGGCTCCGGCAAGTCCACCTTGATCCGCATCCTCTCCACCTTGCTCGTGCCCGATGCCGGTCGGGTGCGCATCCTGGGCTACTCCTTACCCCAGGAGGAACGGCGGGTGCGGGAAAGGATTGGCCGGGTGAGCGTGGACGCCGCCTTTTACAAGAAGCTTTCCCCCCGCGAAAACCTCCTCTTCGCCGCCCAGCTTTACGGCATCCCCCCCAAGGAGGCGGAAGGGAGGGCCATGGCCATCTTGGAGCGGCTTGGCTTGGAAACCCGGCGGTTTGACGACCCCTTGGAGGAGATGAGCCGGGGCATGCAGCAGAAGGTAGCCATCGCCCGCGCCCTCCTCATCCGCCCGCCTCTCCTCCTCCTGGACGAGCCCACCACGGGGCTAGACCCGCGAAGCCGCCGGGACGTGCAGGGCTTTTTGGAGGAGCTCAGACGGGAGGAGGGCACCACCCTCCTCCTCACCACCCACGACATGGCCGAGGCGGAGCGCCTGGCCCACCGGGTGGGCTTCCTGGTGCGGGGAAGGCTGGTGGCGGAGGGGACGGTGGAGGAGCTCAAGGCCGTGGCCGGGGCCGGGAACCTGGAGGAGGCCTTCTTGCGCATGACGGGGGAGGGCCTCGAGGAGGAAACCGATGCTTCGTAAGTACCTCTTGCCCATGTGGGCTTTTGTCTTCCGCGACTTCCACCTGACGCGGCGCTACTTCTCCTGGGTGGTGGTCTTCACCTTTTACGCCATCGTCAACGCCGCCACCATCGCCCTCATCGGGGTGGCCCAGGGGGATTTCCGCCTCACCCTCACCTTGGTCCTGGGGGCGCTCCTTTGGAGCTACCTTTCCGCCATGTACCAGGAGATCGCCAACTCCATCGCCTACGAGCGCTGGGAGGGCACCCTGGAGTACACCTTTATGGCCCCCGTGTCCCGCCTGGTCCACCTTTTGGGGGTGAGCCTCTTCGCCACCTTCTACAGCGTGGTGCGCACCGCGGTCATTCTTTTGGGTCTGGCCCTTTTCGTGGACCTGGACCTCGCCGGGGCCAACCTTTGGGGGGTGTTGGTGGTGCTTCTGGTGGGGAGCCTGGCCTTCATGGGCCTGGGGCTCATGGCCGCCATCCTGCCGGTGATGAGCCCGGAAAACGGGGCCCAGGCCACCAACATCCTCCAGGGGGTCTTGCTCTTGGTTTCCGGCATCTACTACCCGGTTTCCGTCCTGCCTGCCTGGCTCCAGCCCTTGGCCTACATCTCCCCCGCCACCTACGCCCTCGAGGCCAGCCGCAAGCTCCTGGGCATCCCGCACCCGGACTCCGCCCCCGGCCACCTGGTGGGGGCCCCCTTGGGGGCGGTGCTCCCGGAGCTCGGGGTCCTCCTCCTCATGGGGGTTGCCTTCATCCCCTTGGGCCTTTGGGTGTTCGGCCTGGCGGAGCGCTGGGCCAAGCGCACCGGGAAGCTCAAACGCACGGGCTAGGCCAGGGGTAGCTCCAGGGGCTCGGGCTCTTTTAGGATGGCCTCGGGGTCGGGGTAGCGGAGGATGCGGTAAAGGGGGTCCCGCTCCGCCGGCCTAAAGCCCGCGTCCACGATGTGGCGCACGATCTGGCGCACCGTGGCGTGGGTGCGGTTGTGCCCCCCGGCGGCCGACACCACGTTCTCCTCCAGCATGGTGCTGCCGAAGTCGTCCGCCCCGTAGTACAGGGCGGCCTGGGCCACCTTGAAGCCCAGGGTGGGCCAAGAGGCTTGGAAGTGGGCGAAGTTGTCCAGGGCAAGCCGGGCGATGCTTAAGGTCTTCAGGTACTCGTGGGCCGTGGCCCCCGGGGCCTTGCCCTTGAGGCGGGTGTGCTCCACCTGGAGGGTCCAAAGGGCGAAGGCGGCGAAGCCGTTTTGGTGGCGCTCCAGGGCCCTATCCTGCTGGGCGCGGAGGCCCAGGAGGTGGGCGGTGCGCTCCTTGGGGCCTTCCCCAAATCCGATGACCATGCTGGCCAGGGTGTAGAGGCCCAGGGCCTGGGCGG
Organism: Thermus hydrothermalis; assembly: GCF_022760925.1. NCBI lineage: Bacteria > Thermotogati > Deinococcota > Deinococci > Thermales > Thermaceae > Thermus > Thermus hydrothermalis. The sequence continues at coordinate 41,663 of NZ_JAKTNT010000010.1, forward strand.
CGTCCACGATGCGGTACCAGTCCGCCGTCCGGATGCGGGCAGGGGCCGCTTTTTGCCGCACCTCGTCCACCAGGATCTCCGCCCCCGCCCCCGGCATCCCGTCCAGGCCCGCCTCCTTGAGCCTTTCCAAGATTTCCTCGGCCCTAAGGCCCGTGAGGCGCTCTAGGCCCAGGATCTCCTCGGGGCTAAAGGCGTCAATCCGGAGGTCGGGGAAGCGCCCCTTGAGGTAGCGGAGGAGGTCCAGGTACCAGTCCAAGGGGAGGTCGGGGTTCACCCCGCCCTGCATGAGGATGCGCTTTCCCCCCACCTGGTAGAGCTCCTCCACCTTCCTGGCGATCTCCTCGTAGCTTAGGGTGTAGGCGTCCTTCTGACGCTTGGTGCGGTAGAAGGCGCAGAAGGCGCAGGCCACGGTGCAGACGTTGGTGTAGTTGATGTTGCGGTCTATGAGGAAGGTGACCACCTCGGGGTCCGTCTTCTTGAGCCGCACCTCGTGGGCGGCGGCGGCCAGTTCGGGGAGGGGGAGGTCAAAGAGGGCCAGGACCTCCCTTTCCGAAAGCCTCTCCCCGGCCACGGCCTTCTCCAGGACGTCCATGCCCCCTATGCTACACCGGAGAGTCCCCCGGCATGGGGGCCTGGGCCACGGGTAAAATGGCCCCATGGAGCTCAAGCTCATCCCCATTGAGAAGCCGGAGAACCTGAACGTGATCCTGGGCCAGGCCCACTTCATCAAGACCGTGGAGGACCTGCACGAGGCCTTGGTGACCGCCGTGCCCGGCATCAAGTTCGGCCTCGCCTTCTCCGAGGCGAGCGGCAAGCGCCTCATCCGCCGCTCGGGCACGGACGAGGGCTTGGTGGAGCTGGCGGTGAAAAACCTCCTGAACCTGGCGGCGGGGCACACCTTCCTCATCGTCCTGGGGGAGGGGTTTTACCCCATCAACGTCCTCCATGCGGTGAAGGCCTGCCCCGAGGTGGTGCGCATCTTTGCCGCCACCGCCAATCCCCTCAAGGTGGTGGTGGCGGAGGAAGGGGAGCAGCGGGCCATCCTGGGGGTGATGGACGGGTTTAAGCCCCTGGGGGTGGAGGACGAGGCCGAGGTGGCCTGGCGCAAGGACCTCCTCCGCCGCTTCGGCTACAAGCTATAATGCCCGGCATGGAAGGCACCCTAGCCCCCGATTTCGCCCTCCCCGACCAGGAGGGGCGCATCCACCGCCTTTCCGATTACCGCGGCCAGTGGGTGGTCCTCTACTTCTACCCCAAGGACGACACTCCAGGGTGCACCAAGGAGGCCTGCGGCTTCCGCGACCACATGGGAAGCCTTAAGGCCTTGGGGGCGGTGGTCCTCGGGGTTTCCGCCGACGACGTGGAGAGCCACAAGCGCTTCGCCGAGAAGTACGGCCTGAACTTCCCCCTCCTCGCCGACCCCGAGCGCCAGGCCATCGCCCTTTACGGGGCCTGGGGGAAGAAGAACCTCTACGGCAAGGAGGTGGAAGGGGTCTTGCGCCAGACCTTCCTCATTGACCCCGAGGGGAGGATCGCCAAGGTGTGGCGCAAGGTTTCCCCCGAGGGGCACGCCCTCGAGGTGGCGGAGGCCCTGAAGGCCCTAAGGGGAAGCTGATGGAACACCCTTTGGAGAGCTACAAGAAGGAGGCGGCCCACGCCGCCGTGGCCTACGTGCAGGACGGGATGGTGGTGGGCTTGGGCACCGGTTCCACCGCCCGCTACGCCGTTTTGGAGCTCGCCCGCCGCCTTAGGGAAGGGGAGCTTAAGGGGGTGGTGGGGGTGCCCACCTCCCGGGCCACGGAGGAGCTTGCCCGGAAAGAGGGCATCCCCCTGGTGGACCTCCCCCCGGAAGGGGTGGACCTGGCCATTGACGGGGCGGACGAGATCGCCCCTGGCCTCCTCCTCATCAAGGGCATGGGGGGGGCGCTCCTCCGGGAGAAGATCGTGGAGCGCACGGCCAAGGAGTTCATCGTCATCGCCGACCACACCAAGAGGGTGCCGGTGCTGGGCCGGGGGCCCGTCCCCGTGGAGATCGTCCCCTTCGGCTACCGGGCCACGCTAAGGGCCATCGCCGAGCTTGGGGGGGAGCCTGAAGTCCGCATGGACGGGGACGAGTTCTACTTCACCGACGGCGGCCACCTCATCGCCGACTGCCGCTTTGGGCCCATCGGCGACCCCTTTGGCCTCCACCGGGCCCTCCTGGAGATCCCCGGGGTGGTGGAAACGGGGCTTTTCCTGGGCCTCGCCACCCGCGCCCTGGTGGCCGGGCCCTTGGGGGTGGAAGAGCTTCTGCCCTAGGGTGTAAACTCCTTCCCATGAAGGGCATGCCCCGGCGCTAGGGGCGCATGCCCCGGTTTTTTCTTGGAGGAGGGCGCATGGAGAAGGTCTTTTACATCACCACCCCCATCTACTACGTGAACGCCGAGCCTCACCTGGGCCACGCTTACACCACGGTGGTGGCGGACTTCCTGGCCCGCTGGCACCGCCTGGACGGCTACCAGACCTTTTTCCTCACCGGCACGGACGAGCACGGGGAAACCGTCTTCCGGGCGGCGGAGCGGGCGGGGGAGGACCCCAAGGCCTTCGTGGACCGGGTTTCCGAGCGGTTCCGCAGGGCCTGGGAGCTTCTCGGCATCGCCTACGACGACTTCATCCGCACCACGGAGGAGCGGCACAAGCGGGTGGTGCAGTACGTCCTGAGGAAGGTCTACGAGGCCGGGGACATCTACTACGGGGAGTACGAGGGGCTTTACTGCGTTTCCTGCGAGCGCTTTTACACGGAGAAGGAGCTCGTGGAGGGGCTTTGCCCCATCCACGGCCGTCCCGTGGAGCGGAGGAAGGAAGGGAACTACTTCTTCCGCATGGAGAAGTACCGGGAGTGGCTTATCGGCTACCTCCAGGACCACCCCGACCTCATCCGCCCCGAGGGCTACCGCAACGAGGTCTTGGCCATGCTCTCCGAGCCCATCGGGGACCTTTCCATCTCCCGGCCCAAGGCCCGGGTCCCCTGGGGCATCCCCTTGCCTTGGGACGAGGACCACGTGACCTACGTGTGGTTTGACGCCCTCTTGAACTACGTTTCCGCCCTGGACTACCCCGAGGGGGAGCGCTTCCAGACCTTCTGGCCCCATGCCTGGCACCTCATCGGCAAGGACATCCTGAAGCCCCACGCCGTCTTCTGGCCCACCATGCTCAAGGCGGCGGGCATCCCCATGTACCGCCGCCTGAACGTGGGGGGGTATCTGCTCGGGCCCGATGGCCGCAAGATGAGCAAGACCCTGGGGAACGTGGTGGACCCCTTCTCCCTGGCGGAGCGCTACGGCAAGGACGCCCTGCGCTACTACCTCCTGCGGGAGATCCCCTACGGCCAGGACACCCCGGTGAGCGAGGAGGCCCTGAGGGCCCGGTACGAGGCGGACCTGGCGGACGACCTGGGCAACCTGGTGCAACGTACCCGGGCCATGCTCTTCCGCTTCGCCGAGGGGCGGATCCCAAAGCCCGCGGCCGGGGAAGAGCTCGCTTACGGCACGGAGCTTCCCAAGAGGCTTCGGGGCCTGGTGCGGGAGCTTAGGTTCCACGTGGCCCTCGAGGAGGCCATGGCCTACGTGAAGGCCTTGAACCGCTACATCAACGAGAAGAAGCCCTGGGAACTCCACAAGGAGGACAAGGAAGCGGCCCAGGCGGTGCTCTACCGGGTGGTGGAGGGCCTAAGGATCGCCTCCATCCTCCTCACCCCGGCCATGCCCGAGAAGATGGCGGAGCTTAGGCGGGCCCTGGGGCTTAAGGAGCCCGGAGGCCTCGAGGAGGCGGAAAGGTGGGGCCTGGCCGAGCCCCTCCCCATCCCCGAGGAGGCCCCGGTCCTCTTCCCCAAGGAGGTCAGGTCCCCCAAAAAGGAGGAAGGGATGGAAAGGATTGCCCTAGAAGACTTTGCCAAGGTGGAGCTCCGGGTGGCGGAGGTGGTGGCGGCGGAGAAGCACCCGAATGCGGACAAGCTCCTGGTCCTCCGGCTTTCCCTGGGGAAGGAAGAGCGCACCGTGGTTTCGGGCATCGCCCAGTGGTACCGGCCCGAGGAGCTCTTGGGCAAGAAGGTGGTGCTGGTGGCGAACCTCAAGCCCGCCAGGCTTCGGGGCATAGAGAGCCAGGGCATGATCCTGGCGGCCCAGGAAGGGGAGAAGCTCGCCTTGGTCACGGTGGAAGGGGATATCCCCCCGGGGGCGGTGGTGAGGTGAAAGGGGGGGCCGGGGCTTTAGCCCCGGCCCCACGCCCAAGGGGCTAGCGGTTTAGCTCTTCCAGGGCCCGCTTGAGGATGGCGTCGTTCTCTAGGTCCAGGACCGCCTGGCCCCTTTCCTCGGGGAGGGGCCGCTGGCGTTGGGGTTCGGCGTAGGTGAACTTGCCCTCGGCGTCCGCCTTCACCTTGATGGTCTTGCCGTTTAGGGTGACGCTCACCTCCGCCCCCGGCGGGGCCCCGGCCCCTTGGAAGGAGAAGGGGGTGGGGAAGCGGGTGTCCTTGACCTCAATGTCCGGCTTCAGGCCTTCCTTGTTGATGGCCCGGCGCTTGGGGGTGAGCCACTCAAAGGTGACCAGGGTGAGCTCCCCGCCGTTCGCCAGGGTGTAAGGGGTCTGGCCCACGCCCTTGCCGAAGGTCTTCTCCCCAATCACCTTGGCCCGGCCGTAGTCCTGGAGGGCTCCGGCCACGATCTCGCTGGCGCTGGCGGAGTTTCCGTTCACCAGGACCACCATGGGGCCATCCCAAAGGGGCCTTCCCGAGGCCTCGCACCAGACCCGGGTGAGGTTCTTGGTGCGGGTGTAGACGATGGGGCCCTCTTTCAGGAAGGCGCTCGCCACGGCGCATCCTTGGTCCAGGAGGCCACCCCCGTTGTCCCTAAGGTCAAAGATGAGCTTCTTGACGCCTTGGGCCCTCAGGTCCTCAATGGCCTTCTTGAGCTGGTCCTCCACCTTGAAGTTGGCGAAGGTTTCCAGGGCGATGTAGCCCACGTCGCCGATCTTGCCGGTGGAGACGGAGATGATCTCCACCTTCTCCCGGATGAGCTCAAAGACCAAGGGAGCCGGCACCCCTTCCCGGCGCACCTTGATGGTGACCTTGGTCCCCTCCCGGCCCCGGATGCGGGCCACCACCTCCTGGAGGGGCAGGGCGGTCACGTCCTCCCCGTCCACCTCGAGGATCACATCCCCCGCCCGCATCCCCGCCCGCTGGGCGGGGAGGCCCTTCATGACCCCCTCAATCTTGGCCCCGGTGCCGTCGGGGTTGGCGGGGGTTAGGGTGGCCCCGATGCCGAAGAACTCGCCCCTAAGGTCCTCCTGGCGCAGGCTGGCCCGCTGGGGCGGGGAGTAGCTGGTGAAGGGGTCCTTTAAGGCGGCCACCATGCCGCCGATGGCTCCTTCCAGGAGGGCGTTGAGCTTCTCCTTGGGCAAGGTTTCCAGGTAGTCCTGCTGGATCCGCTGGTAGACCTCCAGGAGGGCCTGGCCGTTGGGGTTTTGCAGGAGGCTTTCCGCCTGGGGCCTGGGAAGCTGGGCGTAGACCAGGGCAAGGAGCACCCCGATCCCGGCGATGAACCACGCGCGTTTTTTCATCCTCTCCCTCACCTAGCCTCCACTATAGCGCCCTTCCATGAGAAGCAACCGTGGCCCGCCTTGCGTATAGTGGGGGCATGATCGCCTTCCACCGGGTGGGCCTGGAGTACCCCCGCACGGGGACCAAGGCGCTTTACAACGTGAACCTCGAGGTGAAGAAGGGGGAGTTCGTCTACGTGGTGGGGCACTCGGGGGCGGGGAAGTCCACCCTCCTCTCCCTCATTCTGAGGCGGCTTCTCCCCACCCAGGGGGCGGTCTACTTCGCCGGCCAGAACCTGAAAAACCTAAGGGGCGACCAGGTGGCCCTCCACCGCCGGCGCATCGGCATGGTCTTCCAGGACCACCGCCTCCTTGCCGACCTCACCGTGGAGGAGAACCTGGCCTTCGTTCTGGAGGTGCAGGGGGTGCCCCGCAAGGAATGGGCTGAGCGCATCGCCACCGCCCTTCGCCGGGTGGGGCTTGCCCACAAGAAGCGGGCCTTTCCCGAGGAGCTTTCCGTGGGGGAGGCCCAGCGGGTGGCCATCGCCCGCGCCCTCCTCCTAGACCCCCCCGTGATCCTGGCGGACGAGCCCACGGGCAACCTGGACTTGGAAAACGCCCTCCAGGTCCTGGACATCCTCAAGGCCGCCCACAGCCGCGGGGCCACGGTGGTGGTGGCCACCCACAGCCGCGAGCTTCTGGAGGCCTACCCCGCCCGGGTGGTGGTCCTCAAGGCAGGGCAGGTGGTGCGGGACGAGCGTCCCGGGGAAGGTGGTAGCATAAGGGTAAGGGAAAGCCCTGACCGGGGCGGAAAGGAGGGCACATGAACGTCTACAAGCTCATCGGCCGCAACCTGGAGATTACCGACGCCATCCGGGAGTACGTGGAAAAGAAGCTTTCCCGCCTGGACCGCTACCAGAACGGGGAGCTCATGGCCAAGGTGGTCCTCTCCTTGGCGGCAAGCCCCCACGTGGAGCGGAAGGCCAAGGCCGAGGTGCAGGTGGACCTCCCCGGGGGGCTGGTGCGGGTGGAGGAGGAGGACCCGGACCTCTACGCCGCCATTGACCGGATGGTGGACCGCTTGGAAACCCAGCTCAAGCGCTTCAAGGAGCGGCGCTTCATCGGCAAGCGCCACTCCTACCAAGGCCCCCCGCCCCCGGAGGTGCGGGACCTCGAGGCCCTGCGCAAGCCCGAGGAGGAGGAAGGCCCCCGTATCGTGCGGGTGAAGCGCTTTGAGATGAAGCCCATGTCCCCGGAGGAGGCGGCCTTCCAGATGGAGGCCTTGGGGCACGACTTCTTCGTCTTCCGCAACGCCGAAACCGACGAGATCAACGTCATCTACCGCCGCAAGGACGGGAACTACGGGCTCATTGAGCCCGCCTGAAAGCCCACCTGCCCCGGGGCGGGGCTAGTAGTAGGCGGCGGGGTCCACGAAGCGGGTTTCGCTTCCCACCCGGACCGCCACGCGGAACTCCAGCTCCTCGGGGCGGATGAGGAGGCCGCCCCCCGTGTACCCGAGAAGCTGGCCCCGTTCCACCTTCTGCCCCTCCTGGACCAGGGGCTCTTGCAGGTTGGTGTAGACGGTGGAGAGGGTTTCCGTGTGCACCAGCATCACCGTGTAGCCCAGGTTGGGGAGGTAGAGGATGCCCGCCACGTACCCCTCGGCGGCGGCCTGGACCGGGCTTCCCGGGGCGGGCCCCTGGATGACCTGGAAGGGGCCCTCCTGGCCGTAGGGCACCAGGACCCGCCCCCCGGGCACGGGGAAGGCCAGGCGGCCCACCTGGGCGGGGAGGGGTGGGGGGGGCACCACCACCTGGGGACGCAGGGCGGCCTGGCGGCGGGCGGCCTCCTCCCTCCTTCGCGCCTCCTCTTGCCGCCTTCGCTCCTCTTCTTGCCGCTTAAGCTCCAAAAGCCTTGCCCTTTCCGCCAGGACCCGGGCCTGGAGGGCGGCGAGCTCCGCCTGGAGGCGTTGCCTTTCCTGGAGGGTGTCCCGCAGGAGGGCCCTTTTCCCCTCCTCTTCCCTGCGCAAGGCGGCTAAGGTGGCCTCGAGGCCCCGCCTCTCCCGCTCCAGGGCGGCTTGGGTTTCCGCCAGGGACCGCTCCTTCTGGGAAAGGTCGGCGAGGAGGAGGCTTAGCCGCTCCCTTTCCTCCCTTAGGGCCTTCAAGGTGGCCTGGAACGCGCGCACCAAGGCGGCGTCCTGCCGGGAGAGGTAGCCCACCCAGCGGGCCCTCACCGCCAGGTCGGCGAAGGACTGGGCCCTGAGGAGGGGCAGGTAGCGCCCGGCCCTTTCCCGGTGGAGGCTTCGCATGAGGGCTTGGAGCCTGGCCTTGAGGTTTTCCAGGTCCTTCTCCAGCTTGGCGATGCGCCCTTCGGTTTCCCGCACCGCCTCCTGGAGCCTCCCGATCTCCTGGCGTAGCCGGGCACGCTCGCCCTCCAGGCGGGCGATTTCCCCTTCCAGGCGGGCCTTTTCCTGGAGGAGGTCTTTCACCCGCTGGGAGAGGCGGCTAAGCTCCCGGTTGAGGGCCTGGATGCGTCTTGCCGCCTCCTCTTCCAGGGCCCGGGCCCGGGCGGTCTGGGCCTCGAGGCGGCGCACCGCCTCCTCCTGGGCCTTGAGGTCCTGGGCGAGCCCTAGGAGGGAGAGGGCCAGGAGAAGAAGGGGCCAAAGCCGCACTCTAGACCTCCTTCAGGTAAGCCCGGCTCGCCATGTAGGCTCCGCCCGCCCCCAAAACCCCGGCCAGGAGCAAAACCCCAAGCCCGGTGCGCAGGAGGTCCCCCGGGCTTAGGACCGGCACGAAGGGGAGAAGCCCCTGGACCGCCTGGGCCAGGCCCCGGTAGAGAAGCCCCCCCAACACCAGGGCCAAGGCCCCTGCCCCCAGGGTGAGGAGAAGCCCCTCCACCACGAAAGGCCCCTGGATGAAGCGCCGGGTGGCCCCCACCAGGAGCATGATGGAAAGGGCTTCCTTGCGGCTTTCCACCGAAAGCCGGATGGCCCCCATGACGCTGAAGAAGGTGTTGAGGAGGAGAAGCCCCACCAAAACCCCCATGGCGAGGCGGCTTCCCGCGAGCACCTGCACCAGGCGCTCCGTGAGCTCGCCCCCGTACTCCACCTCCTCCACGCCGGGGAGGTTCTTCAGGCGCTCCGCCACCTTGCGCACCTCCTCGGGGTCCTTGAGCCGCAGGCGCAGGGTGTCGGGGAGGGGGTTTTCCACCAGGTCCTTGGCCTCCGCCAGGTAGGGGTAGTCCAGGACCAGCTGGGCCAGGGCCTCCTCCTTGGTCTGCAGGCGGACTTCCCCCACCTCGGGCCAGACCTGGATTGCGCTAAGGATGGCTTCTAGGTTGGCCTCGGGTTTCAGGAAGGCCGCCACCTCTAAATCCCTTTCCAGGGTTTCCACCACCCGCTCCAGGTTCCAAAGGAGAAGCCCGAGAAAGTAGAGGAGGGCAAAGGACACGAGCGCCGTGAAGAAGGTGGCGAGGCTTGCCGTGGGGTGGCGGAGGATCTGCCTTAGGCCCTGGCGGAAGGCGTACACGCCCTACATCTTACGCAGGGCCTTGGGGCTTGCGGATGAGATGGCCTTTAACGCAGGTGCTCCCGCAGGTAGGCCAAGACGGTGTCCGCATCCTTAAAGGGGTTTACCCCCCGCCAGATCTTTTCCACGCGTCCTTCGGGGTTCAGGAGGAAAGTATCCCGGCTGTAGAAGCCGAAGAGGCTCCGCACCCCGTAGGCCCGGGCGAGCCGGCCTTGGGGGTCGGGGATCATGCCGCCTTTCAAGGAGAGTTTCTCTATAAAATCGCACTGCTCGTTGGCGGGATCGTGGCTTACGCCGTAGACCCGCACGCCGAGGTTTCGGAACTCCTCATAGAGCTCGCTATAACGCTTGGCCTGGGCGGTGCATCCGGGGCTTTTGGCCTTGGGGTAGAACCAGAGGACCACGTAGCTTCCCCGGAAGTCCACGGGGCGGCCGTAGCTGTCCTGGGCTTCTAGGATGGGGGCTTTATCCCCAGGGGCGAGGGCTTGCGCCCGGAGGAAGCCTAGAAGGAGGAGGAAGGCGAGGGCGCGCATACTCTTAGCGTAAGGGTGACGTTTGAAAGAAATGGTGGCCTGGCCTCCAAGGAAAGGGAGCCTCCGCCTTTTCTGCCAAGGCCAGGGCTGCTAGGCTTGGGCTATGAAACCCTTCCTTCTGGGCCTAGCCCTGGGAGGGCTTCTGGGGGCGGGGATGGCCTTCCTGGCCCGTCCTGGAGAGGCGGCGCCGGTGCAGTTCGCCTTGCCGCCTGCCCAAGGGGAGGGGGTTTGCGAGCCCCAGGTCTACCTCTTCCTAAACGGGCAGTTTTTCCGCATGCTTCCCGTCCCGGGTGGCGAGCCCCAGGAGCTTTTCCCGGTGGAGCCCGTGCCCAACCCCTTTGGCGGCTCCTAGGCGGGGGAGAGGTAGCGCCTTAGCCCCACCCCCAGAAGGGCGAACACCCCGCCCAGGAGGGCGAAGAGGCCTGTGGCCTCCTCCTTGGCCACCTCCAGGCGCATCCCTTGGGCCAGGCGGCGGTAGAGCTCAGCAAGCTCCCCTTCCGAGCGGATGAGGTGGTGCTCCCCGCCCGTCATCTCGGCGATGGCCCAAAGGAGCTCCTCGTCCACCTCGTAGGCCCCCGGGAAGAAGCCGAAGCCCATGACCGGGTCCTCGGGCCCCGGGGTCCAGCCCGGCACCCCCACGCCCACGGCGTGGACCTTCACGCCCATCCTGGCCGCTTCCGCGGCCGCCTCCAAGGGGTCCATGCCCGTGCGGTTCCGCCCGTCGGTGAGGAGGAGGATCTCCCCCTTCCCCCCCGCCTGGCGGATCTGGGCTAGGGCCTCCACGATCCCCTCCCCGATGGCGGTGGAGCGGCCGAACTCCAGGCTATTCAGGCTGTCCAGGAGCCTTTTGCGGTCCGGGGTGGGGGGGTGGACGGTCTGGGCGGAGCCGCTAAAGGCCACGAGGCCGATGCGGAGCCCTTTGGGGGCCTCCTCGAGGAAGGTGCGGGCCGCTTCCTTGGCGGCCTCGAGGCGGTTCGGCTTCAGGTCCGTGGCCATCATGCTCCGGCTCACGTCCACCACCAGGATCACCACGTTCTCGCTCGTCCGCCCTAGGAGGGGCAAGACGGGGCGGCTTGCGGCGAGGGCCAGGAGGAAAAGCCCCAGGGCGAAGAGGGCCGTGGGGAGCCAGGGCAGGGGCCCCTTGGCCTCCCGGGCCGCCTCCTGGAGGAGGGATGCCAGGGGGTGGGGCAGGGTGGCCTTGGGCCTTCCCCGCCAAAGCCCCAGGAGGAGGAAGGCGAGGAGGAGAAGGAGGCTTAAGGCCTCCGGGGCCAAGAGGCTCACGGCCACCTCCCTTCCCGGGCCAGGGCCAGGTAGGCCCCAAACCCGAGGAGCAGAAACCCCGCCACCGCTAGGGCCTGGGTGAGCTCCTGGGGGCGGTTTTTCCAGACGTAGTGGGGCTTAAGCGCCTGGTAGAGGGGGCGGAAGTCCTCCGCGAGCACCCCACCCCCCGTGGCCTGGGCCAGGCGGAGGAGGGTGCCTGGGTCCGTGGGCACGAAGTAAAGCCCCTCCCCGATGCGGCTCACCGCCCCCCGGGGGTCCCCCAGGGGCCGGACGAAGACGGGAACCTGGGCGCGGGCGAGCGCCGCCGCCACCTCCAAGGGGTCTTTGCCGGCGTTGGCCGCCCCGTCGGAAAGGAGGAGGATGGCGGCGGGGGGCCTCGCCTCCGGGAGGTCCCGTTCGGGGCCCTCTGGGCGGAGGACCCGCCTGGCCTGTTCCAGCCCCTGGCCCAAGGGGCTTACACCCCCCGGCTTCAGGCCCGAGAGGGCTTCCAGGAGGGCTTGGCGGTCGGTGGCGGGGGCGAGGACCAAGACCGCCTGGGGGCCAAAGCTCACGAGGCCCACCTTCACCGAGGGGTCCAGCCCCTTGAGGAAGGCTTGGGCCAGGGCCTTGGCCTTCTCCAGGCGGCTTGGGTTTTCGTCGTCGGCGGCCATGGAGTGGCTTGTGTCCACCACCACCACGGCCTGGGTGAGGTTTTCCCGCCAGGGAAGGGTGGCCTCGGGCCGGCCTGCGGCGAGGAGGAGGAAGAGGGGCGCAAGGAGGTAGGGGAGGGGGATGGGCTTGGGCCTGGGGGCGAAGGGGGGGTCCAGGGCGGTTTCTAGCCGCCTTTTCCCCCCTTCCGCCAGGAGGAAGAGGAGGAGGCCCGCCACCCCCAGGAGGAAGGCCCCTAGGAGAAGGGTTTCTGGGCTCTTGAAGGCCACCTGCGCCTCCTTTCCACGAAGCGGAGCAGGAGGGGGAGGAGGTCCATCTCCGTGGAGGCCAGGAGGAGGTCCGCCCCCGCCTTCCCGATCTCCCGGATCCGGTGCGCCCTTAGGGCCTCCGCCCGCTTCCGGTAGGCCTCCCGCACCCGGGGGTCAAAGGCGTTCACCTCCACCTCCAGGCCCCTTTCCGGGTCGCGGAAGCGCCAGACCCCGCCTTCGGGCAGGGCCCGCTCCAGGGGGTCCTCCACCAGGACCGCCACCGCATCGTGCCGGGCGGCGAGGCGGGCCAGGGCCTCGGCGAAGGGGTCCAGGAAGTCCGAGAGGACGAAGACCAGGCTCCGCCGCCGGGCCACCCGCCCGAGGAGGTCAAGCCCTTCAGCCAGGGGCCTGGCGGGGCCCTCCTTCTGCGCCTCCTGCGCCAGGAGGAGGGCCTGGGCCTTGCCACCCCTGGGGGGGAGGAGGCCAGAGGGGAGGACCGCCCCCACCCGGTTCCCGTGCCTTAGGGCGATGTAGGCCACGCTCAGGGCGAGCTCCAGGGCCAGGGCGTACTTCTCCCGCCTTCGGGAGCCAAAGCGCATGGAGGGGCTCCCGTCCAGGAGGAGCCAGAGGGTGAGCTCCTTCTCTTCCCGGAAGCGGCGCACGTGAAGCTCCCCCGTGCGGGCGGTGGCGGGCCAGTCTATGCGCTCCGCCTCGTCCCCAGGGTTATAGGGGGCGATCTCGGCGAGCTCCAGGCTCTTGCCGTAGAACACCCCCCGGTAGTCCCCGAAGAGGAGGCCATCCAGGGGACGCACCACCTTAAGCTCCAGGCGGGCTAGGAGCGCTTCGGGCGTCTCCATAAGGGTCATGCAGGGGCACGAAGGGGGCGGGGAGGCGCTCCAAGATGCCCCGGAGCACCGCCTCCGCCGTGATGCCTTCCGCCAGGGCCTGGTAGGAGAGGACGAGGCGGTGGCGGAGGGCGTCCAGGTAGAGGTCGCGCACGTCCTCGGGGAGGGCGTGGGCCCGGCCCCGCACCAGGGCCAAGGCCTTGGCCCCCTGGACCAGGGCCAAGGAGGCCCGGGGGCTTGCCCCAAAGGCCACGTAGGGCTTGAGCTCCTTTAGCCCCGCCCCTTCCAGGTTCCGGGTGGCCTGGACCAGGGCCACGGCGTGCTCCGCCACCTTGGGGTGGACGTAGACCCGGTCGGCCAGGCGGGAGAGTTCTAAAAGCTCCTCCAGGGAGAGCACCTTCTCCACCCGGATCTCCTCCCCCGTGGTCATGCGGCGGACGATCTCCAACTCCTCGTGGAAGGCGGGGTAGTCCACCACCACCTTGAGGAGGAAGCGGTCCAGCTGGGCCTCGGGCAGGGGGTAGGTGCCCTCGCTCTCAATGGGGTTTTGCGTGGCCAGGACGAGGAAGGGCTTGGGCAGGGGGTAGGTTTCCTTCCCCAGGGTTACCTGGCGCTCCTGCATGGCCTCGAGGAGGGCCGACTGCACCTTGGCCGGGGCCCGGTTGATCTCGTCCGCCAGGAGGAGGTGGGCGAAGATGGGCCCGAGCTCCGTGCGGAACTCCCCCTCCTTGGGGTTGTAGATGCGGGTCCCGAGGAGGTCCGCCGGCACCAGGTCCGGGGTGAACTGGATGCGCTTGAAGCTCCCCCCCAGGGCCTCCGCCAGGGTCCGCACCGCCAGGGTCTTGGCCAGGCCGGGCACCCCCTCAATGAGGAGGTGGCCCCGGGCCAAAAGGGCCACCAGCATCCTCTCCAGGAGGTGGTCCTGGCCCACGATGACCCGCTTGACCTCTTTGAGGAGCCGCCTAAGCTTCTCCCCGGCCTCTATGAAAGGCTCTTCCTCCCAGGGCATGCCCCCTCCCTCCGCTTTGCCGGGAGTATAGCCCTAGCTCCCTGGGGCCATCCCCGCCTAGGGCACATTTGGCCGGAAGAGGGCCTTGCCCCGGGCGGAAAGGGCCTCCTTCCAGGCGGGAAGGGGGTAGACCCCGCCGATCAGGGCCTCCAGGCCTCCAAGCTCGGGGAGGAGGCTCACCGCCTCCGCGAACTCCTCCCGGGTGTAGGTGTAGCTCCCCACAAGGCCCACCTCCTTGAACCAGAAGGGGGAAAGGTCCACGGGCTCAAGCCCTGGGGCGCCCAGAAGGAGGACCCTACCCCCTTCCTCCGCCAGGGCGAGGGCCTCCCGGAAGCCCCGGCCGCTTCCCGAGGCCTCTATCACCCCTGGGTACCCGCCCCTGTGGCCCGTGAAGAGGAGGTAGCGGTAGCGCCGGCTTCTCGCCCCTTGGGCCTCCTTGGCGCTTGCGAAGACCTCGTCCGCCCCGAAGGCCTTCGCCCTTTCCGCCTGGTGGGGGTACTTGGCCACGGCCAGGACCCTTCCCCCATAGCCCAAGGCCCTGAGGAGGCGCACGGCGAGAAGGCCCAGGGTGCCCATCCCCAAGACAAGGACCTCCCCGGGCCATGGCCTGAGCTTCTTGAGGCCCCTCAGCACCACGGCCAAGGGCTCCGCGAGCACCGCCCGCTCCTCCGGGACCCCGTCCGGGATGGGGTAGAGCCGCTCGGGCCGGGCCAGGACCCACTCCCCCCACCCCCCGGGGAGGTCCCGGTTGTAGCCCAGCATCCCCGGGGCCAAAGCCCCCTCCGCCACGTTCTCGCAGAGGCCTTCCTCTCCCCCCTGGCACCTCCGGCAGGGGGGAAGCCCCCGGTCAGCGCAGGCCAGGAGGGGGTTCACCGCCACCAGGTTCCCTTCCACCTCCCCCAGGATCTCGTGGCCCAGGACGGCGGGGAAGGAGAAGAAGGGGCTTATGGAGGGGGGGCTTTTGCCGTAGAGGAGGGCGAGGTCCGAGCCGCAGACCCCGCTTAGCCGGACCCTCACCCGCACGAAGCCCTCCCGTTCGGGCAGGGGGACTTCCGCGAGGGCCAGGGGAAGGAGCCCCTTGGGGAAGCGTTTTCCCAGGACCCGGGCCCCGAGGAAGCGGGGGAGGGAGGGGGTATAGAGGAGGGCCTTCATGACATGGGCACGGTGCGGATGAGCTTGCCCTCAATGCGCTCTAAGATCTCGTCCAGGCTCCGCCCGGTGATGGTGAGGCCGTGGTTCTTAAGCCCCACCACCGCCCGGGTGGGGTCGGGGGCTTGGCGCACCTTCTCCGCCACCGCCTGGGCCAGCTCGTAGGTGCCGCAGGGGTAGTTGAAGGGGGTGGCGGGCACCCCCTCCATCCAGGCGTGCACGTGCAGGATGGCCCCCACCCCGGGGTGTTCCCGGTAGATCATCCAGTGCTCTATGGCGTCCACGCTCACCCGCCTGGGCTCCACGTGGGGGGGGACGGAGAGGAGGATGGCGTTCCTTTCCGGATCGTAGTCCTTCACCATGAGGATGTCCCGGCCGATCTCCCTGAGGTTCGCCTTGTCCACCCCGCTCGCCGACATCCAGAAGCGCTTTTCGTCCTTGCGCACGGAGAGGTTGCCGTAGGAAAGCCCCCCGATGCCGTAGAGGCGCTTCACGTGGCGGAGGTCCTCGGGGGGGAGGATCTCCTCAATGGGGAAGGGGGCAGGGAGGAGGTCCCATTCCTTGAGCTTCTTCCCCGCCCGGTACATGCTTTCCGTGAGCGCATCCCCGTGCCAAAGCTCGGGCTCGAGGTCGGGCTCAAAGATGTTGTTGAGGACGAGGCGGCTACAGGCGATGGGCTTAAGCCTTTGGGCCACCCGCTCAAAGAAGCCTTCCCCCTCGGGCTCCTCATAGTGGCCGAGCTCCAGGGTGAGGAACTTGACCCCCTTTCCCGGCACGTAGGCCAAGAGCACATTGGAAAGGGCCCGGACCAGGTAGGGGTAGAGCTCGCGCAAGGGGTCTTCCGGGTACTCGGGCAGCTCCAAAGCGGAGGCCACGAAGGTGGCCTGGGCCTTGCGGCGGTAAGGCCTTGGGTTTTCTGGGGTGATGGCGTTGAGGACCAGGTTGGGGGCTTCCGCACCCGGGTTAAAGCGGAAGCCCTGGGCCTCCAGCGCCTTGCCCACCCCTTCCAAAAAGGCTTGGAGCCTGGGCGAGGGTTCGCCGTGGATGAGGTACTCCCACATACCGCCTCCTTGTCTTGCCCCTAAGCCTACCCCATACTGGCCCTATGGCGGAAGCCTTGTGGGGCAAGGAGGCGCTTTTCCCCGGGGTTAGGGTGGGGCACTTCACCGACCCCAAGGCCCGCACCGGGTGCACCGTGGTCCTGGTGGAGGAGGGGGCGGTGGCGGCGGCGGACGTGCGGGGGGCGGCCCCGGGCACGCGGGAGACGGACCTCCTCCTCCCCGAGAACACCGTGGAGAGGGTGCAGGCCGTCCTCCTCACGGGGGGAAGCGCCTTTGGCTTAGGGGCGGCGGAGGGGGTTATGGCCTACCTCCGGGAACGGGGGAAGGGGTTTCCCACCCCTGGGGGCGTGGTGCCCATCGTCCCCGCCGCCGTGCTCTACGATCTCGGCCGGGGGGAGGTCTTCCGGCCCCCCTCGCGGGAGGCGGGGTATGGGGCCGCCTTGGCCGCAGGGGAGGAGGTGGCCGAGGGGAGCGTGGGGGCGGGCACGGGGGCGGTGGCGGGCGGGGTCAAGGGGGGCTTTGGCCTTGCGGGCTACCGCCTGGAAGAGGGCTTTAGGGTGGTGGCCCTGGCGGCGGTGAACAGCCTGGGCCGCCCCTTTGACCCCTCCACGGGGAGGCTTTACGCCGAGCCCTTCCTGGCCGAGGGGGAGTGGGCCCTTTTGCCGGACCTTTCCCGCTACCGGGGCTTTCCCGAGGACTACCGCTTCCCCCTCCTTCTCGGCCAGAACACCACCCTGGCGGTGGTGGCCACGGACGCCCCCCTCACCAAGGCGGAGGCCAGGCGGCTTGCCATCATGGCCCAGGACGGCTTGGCCCGGGCCATCCGCCCCGCCCACACCCCCTTGGACGGGGATGTGGTCTTTGCCCTGGCCCTGGGGGACGGCAAAGGGGTGGGCCCCCTGGGGCTCTTGCGCCTTGGGGCCTACGCCGCCGACGCTTTAGCCCGGGCCATCGCCCGGGCGGTCCTCCTGGCGGAGGGGATGCCGGGGGTGCTTGCGTACCGGGAGCTTGCGGGCTAGCGCCCCGGGAAAGGGGCGAGGAGGGCTTCCACCTGGAAGACCTCGCCTCCCCTTCGCACGGTGAGGCGCACCCTTTCCCCCACCTCCCGCTTGCGCACCTCCCGGAGGAGGTCCTCAAAGGAGTTCACCGGGGTGCCGTCCACCTCCAGGATCACGTCGGGGACGCCCCCCGACTCTAGCCCCCTAAGCCCCGCCCGGTGGGCGGCCCCACCCGGCACCACCTCGCCCACCAGCACCCCGCCCGGGGGAAGCCCGAGCTGCTGGGCGAGGTCCGGGGTGAGGGCCCTAGGCCCCCGTAGGCCCAGGTAGGGCCAGTAGCGCCTTTCTCCCCCCTCCAATGCGGAGAGTACCCCTTGCCGCCCCAAAAGGGGCGTGTAGAAGCTCCGGAACCCCTCCTCCGTCTGGCCGATGGCCACCGCTATCCCCAGGACCTTGCCGCTAGCGTCCAACACGGGCCCGCCCGAGTCCCCGGGGGCGAGGGGGAGGGAGGTTTCCACGAGGCCTTGGGGGAGGAAGGGAGAAGGGCTCACCTCGAGGCGGGTCACCCGCCCGTACCGGGGGGCGATGAACTGGCCCCGGCCGTTGCCGATGTGGAGCACGGCCTCCCCCACCCGGGGCCGCCTTTCCGTTTCCAGGGGAAGCGTCCTGGGCGCTTCCCCTTCCGTGGCGAGCACCGCCAGGTCCAAGGGCTCGGCGAAGCCCAAAAGCCGTGCCGGGGCCCGGGCGCCAGTAGCGAGGACCAGGGTGTAAGGCCCTCCTTCCGCCACCACGTGGTAGGCGGTGAGGACGAGGCCTTGGGCGTAGAAGAAGCCCGTGCCCCGGCTCCCCTCGGGGCCTTCTATGCGCAAGGCGGCGGTGTGGGCCTCGGCGTAGACGGCCTGGAGGGTCTCGGGGGGTGCCTGGATGGGCTCGGCCCACGGGCGAGGGGGCGTGAGGAGGTGGAGGAAGAGGGAGAGAAAGGCCAGGGCCAGGGGCAGGAGGAGGAGTAGGCCCCACGCTTTGCGCATGCCCCTATTCTTCCCCAAAGCCCAAAGGGCCAGGGTACGCAAGGCCACTATCCGTGTCCAAGGAGGAGAAGCCCGAGGAGGAAAAACCCCACCGCCGGCCAAGGAGGGGGTCGCCGGAGCAAGGTGTGGGCCAGGGCCACCCCGAGGAAGGCCAGGAAGGGGTGCGGGGATAGCGGCCCCCCCAGGGCCAGGTAAAGGAGGCCGAGGAGGGCGTTCAGGTCGTAAAGGCCCAGGGCAAGCCGGGCCGCCCGGGGCACCTCCTTGCGGAGGAGAAGCCAAAGGCTCAGGGCGAAGGCGAGCCCCACCAGGGCCCACCCCAGAAGCCGGTGGAGGCTTGGCACCCTCAAAAGGGTGGTGGGAAGCCCCATCTGGGTGTAGCCAAGGGTGGTGAGGAGGACCAGGAGAAGGCCAAACCCCATCTGGGTCCAACCGATGACCCGGGCCGGCACCGGGGGGCGGAAGAGGGCGTAGCCCCCGTAAAGGGCGAGGGCGAGGAGCCCAAAGAAGACAGCGTGGGGGAGAAGACCTTCCTGGGCGAGGAAGAGGGCTAGGGCCGCTGACAGGAAAAGGGCGAGGAGGGTGGGGTAGCGCTTGGGAGAGGCGCCCCGGGCCCTCAGCACCTGGGTGCGGGCGTAGTAGAGGGCGGCCACGTCCCTTAGGGCTAGGGCGAGGAAGCTTCCCAGGGCCACCTCCGCCTCGAGGCTCCCCGCAAGCACCCCCGCCGGGGCCAAAGCGGCCATGAAGAGGGCCGCCGCCAGCTCTGGGAAAAGCTCCCGGGACCGGTTTTTGGCGTCGGCGTAGGCCACGTAGGCGGCAAGGGGGAGGGCCAGGAGGAGGGGAAGGAGGAAGGGACCTTGGGCGGTGCGGGCGGCGAGGAGGAGGCCCGAAAGGGCTAGGAGAATGTAGAAGCCCCCCACCCTAAGGGCCAGCTCCGTGCGGGGGTAGCGCTTGCCCTTCCGCAGGTCCTGGTAAGCGAGCTTCAGCGGGTGCCGGGCCAAAAAGCCGAAAAGGCCGAGGAGGAGGAGCCCCAGGGTGTGGGGTCCAGGGGAGAGGAGAAGGCCCAGGAAAACCGGCTCCAGGGTAAAGCCCCAGCCCCCGTGCTCCGCAGGCAGGGCCACCGACCTTAGGGGAACGCTTGTGGTACGCATCCTCGCCTCCAGGGTAGGGGAAGGGTGCGGGGGCAAAGGTCCCTTAGCCCCACAGCACCTCCAGCATCAACAGGGCGAAAAGAAGCCCAGCCAGGGCAGAAAGCCCGGCGAAGACCCCCCAAAGGGTTGGGCCCCAGCCAAGCCCCCAACCCAAGGCCATGCCCAGAAGCCCTAGGTTGGCGAGACCCACCTGGACGAGGGCGAGTCCGGGCCGCCGGAAGACCACGCCCCGGAACCGGGGCAGGGCGTGGTAGGCCACGCCGTAGATCATGAGGCCCACGAAGCCCAGAAGTTGCATATGGGCGTGGGCAGGTTTCCAGGTGGGTGGCAGCATGCCAAGCCCCATCAGGAGGCCAAGGAGGTTGGCGGCCATGAACCACAGGAGGGCGCTGGTCAGGGCGAGGCGGCTTGCGGGGATCATGGGCGGGGGGTGATGATGCCGAGTACCAAAAACCGCCCCTGGGCGGCCCGCGCCCCGTGGGGCTCGCCTGGGGAGGCGTCAAGGAGCGTACCTGGCCGGGCTAGAACCTCCCGTTCCCCGGCGAAGAGGGTGCCCTCTCCTTCCAAGCAGAGGAGGTGGACTCGAGGCTCCCCCTTCCCCCTCACCTCTTGGCCGTTCTGCAGGCTGAAGAGGACCAGGCGCACCTCGGGGTAGTCGGCCAGGACTTCCACGCCCCGCACCGTTCCGAAGCGGGCATTTTCTAGGAGGTTCATTGGCGCGCCTCCTTTTGCAGGAAGTGGGCTAAGGCGTTCAGGACCTCTATGGGGTCCTGCCCTGCCTGCCTGGCCGCTTCCTCCAAGGGCTCGGCCCCGCCGCAGCAGGTGTCCACGCCGAGCTCGTTCAGAAGCCGCACGGCTTCTGGGTAACGCCGCAAGATCTCGTTGACCGGGGTCGTGAGGGCGATCCCTTCCATGCCTTTAGCCTAGGGGGCTAAGTGGAGGAGGGGCCATGACCTAGGTTAAACCTTTTCCGGAAGGAGATCTTTAAGGGTGAGGCTCCCTAGGGCCTTCCGGATTTCCAGGTTCATGCGTACCAGGTTGGGCTTGAGGTAGCAGACGCCCCGCCTTTCCTCTGTTGGACATCGTTTTAGGGTGGCGCAAAGGTCCAGGGCTACTGGGCCGGAGAGGGTCTCCATGACCTTGAGGAGGCTAATCTCTTCAGGGGCACCTTTGAGCCACACCCCTCCCGCACGTCCCATCCGGCTTTCCACCAGCCCCGCCTTGGCCAGCTTGGAAAGCACCTTGGCCATGAAGGCGGGTGGGGCTTTGAGTTTTTGGGCGATCTCCATTGCGGAGAGCCCAGGTTCCTCCGCCAAAAGGAGGAGGGCATGGAGGGCATAGGACTCTTCCCGCCGAAGGAGGCTGCGCACGGGCATGCCCCTATGGTAAACCCCCGGGATTCCCCCGGGGGCCGGGAAGGAAGGGTTCTACCGAACGCCGATGGGCCACGCTTGGGAAAGGAAGTAGTGATTGTAAAGATAGTACAAGAGGAAAAAGGCCAGGAAGAGCAGGGCGAGCAGGTAAACGCCTTTGGGGGTGACGGAGCCCTCCTCAGAGCGCACGGCGTAGGTGAGGCGAATCTCCTCATCGCTTAGCCGTTTACCCCAAAGGAGCGAGCCTACCACCAGTAGGACAAAAAGCAGGCCCCCTGCCAAGGAGAGCGCACCGCCAACGCCCATGGCAACAAGCAGGGTGGAAGCTTCCGGGGGGTAAGCGAAGCCGAAGGGGCTTCCCCCGAACTGGAAGGTGTCTCCGAACCGCCGGGGGAGGCCATAGACCACGCCAAGGCGCATCATCGCTAGGGAGAGCAAAGCCATGCCTAGGCCAAAGAGCCAAGGTTGCCAGGCGGCCAGGCGCGGCAAGACCACTTTCCGGCGGAAAAGAAGGGGAAGGAGGTAGTAGGTTAGCCCCATAAAGGCGAGGCTTGTCCCCACCACCACAGTTCCCTTGAAGTGGCCCACCACGGCCAGGGTATTGTGCCACTTCAGGTTCATGTCGTAAGAACCCATGGTTACGCCGCTTACGCCGCCCAGCAGGCCAAAGAGGAGTACGGAAAGGAAAAGGGCGGAGAACCCGGGATTCCCCCAGGGGGCGCGAAGGAGCCAGGTGAAAAGCCCTTGGGAAAACCCCTTTATACGTAACCCACGTTCAATGGCGGCGGGCACGGAAAAGGCATGAATCAGGCTTCCCAGGACGGCCACGTGGATGAGGTAGCCGGTGTTCACCCAGGTCCAAGCGCTGGAGAGCGCTCCTGTCGGTTCGGTGAGGAGGTGGTGAGCCGAGCCCAGGTTAATCCCTAGCAGGTAAAGCAGAAATGCGATGCGGGATAACCTTTCGCTCGGAGTTGTGCCCCCCACGGTGAAGAGGGCCAGGAGGTACCACGCGGTGACCATGGCGGCAAGGTTGACCTGTTGGGCTCCGTGGCCGAAACCCCAGTAGGTATGCCGCCACCACAAGGGATCTAGGCTCGGTAGGAGGCCTAAGGACCAGAGAAAAGCGGGGATGAAAGCGATCGCCCCCGAGAGGAGGGTGGAGGTGGCCAGGATAGCGGCGGTGAGCGCCCCGAAGGCGGCCAGGGGCATGGAGGGGCCGTAGGCCTTTGTCTTCCAGGCGCGGTGGAGGGTGAGGAAGAAAACGAGGACGGCCAAGATGGCACCCACGGCGAAGAGAAGGACCGCTAGGTAGAAAAGAGAAGGGGCCTTTAGGGGCACGTAGGGGGTAAAGGGCAGGAACGAAAGGGGCTGGGCCATGCCCAGGTAGTTGATGAGGACCGCCCCGCCTAGCATGAGCCCGAACCCTCCCCATGCCAGCTGGGGCAGGGCTAGGGGCGTTTTGAGGATGGCGGACGCAGCGAAGTAGAGGAGGGCCACCTCAAAGAAGAGGATCCAGAAAATGAGCATGTTCCAGCCGTGCAGGAAGGTGGCCTGATAGTACAGGTTGGGGGGAACCACTTCGGGTCCAAGAACCCGGTTCAAGGTGGTGGGAATTACCCAGAGAAAACCCAGAAGCAGGAAGACCACAGCGGCCACAGCGTTCCACCGAACCAGGGTTTCGGCAACGCCAAAGAGCTTAAGCCCTGTGGCAGGGCAGGTGCGTTCTAGAGGCAGGGCCATGCTTCACCTCCTTGACTTCTCCACCAGGATTCTTCCCAGCATGGTGTGGTGTCCCAAGCCGCAGTAGTCGTTGCAGACGAGGGTGTATTCGCCGGCCTCGGTGGGTTTAAAGGTATACACCCACTCATAGCCCGGGTAAAGCTGGAGGCTCCACTCGTGGGGGTAAAGGCTAAAGCCGTGGGGGAAGTCCACAGAGCCCACATGGAGCCTGTAGGTTTCCCCTTCTTCAAGCTTTAGGACAGGGTACCAGCTGAAGGCTTGAGCCATAAGGTAAATGTCGCCAGGGGGTGGAGCCACCACGGGGATCCCGTTCAGCTCTCCCACGCGGTGCTGCTCGGTGAACTCCAAGACCTTTTGCCGATAGGCCTGGGGGTCCACCCGGTACGCCTCGCCATGGGTGGTTTGGCGGCCTGTAAGGTGCCATATGCCCATGAAGGCGGATAAGAAAACGATGGCGAAGAGGGCCGCCAGGGTCAACCAGGTCCGCTCTTCGGGAGTAACGGGTTCATTGTGCCAGTCCTTGGGAGGATAAAGGGCCATAGGGACCTCCTTAAGGCTTGGGGATACGGCTGATGTCCAGCCAACCCCACACGAGGTAGAGGCCGACAAAGAGGACCACGTGGATGCCGAGGAGGAGCCAGGGGTTGTCCAAGAGCCAGTGTTCCTTTTCGGGCATGTGCCACCTCCTTTAACTACGACCTACACATCCGAGTTTTATGGAAGGCCGGAAGGGTGTCAAGTACAAAAGTCCCTGGGCGGCTCTCCTAAACTTGGCCTATGCCCTTGTGGCTTCCTTCCCTGATGGCCCTCCTGCCGGCTCACCTACAGAGTCTGGGTGCGGGATTGGGCTGGAAAGGGTTCTGTGGGGACCTGTTGGCAAGCCTGGGACAAAGGGCATATGGGGGAGCGGCGGAAGCCTTTTTTTACGAGAGCGTGTTGTTGTGGGGGTTAATCCTTCAGGGGGGGCTAGGCTATACCCTTCTTTTCCTCAGCTTGGTTCTTCCGGAGGCTTTGAAGGGGGGTGTGGGAACCTTGCTCCGGGCCTCTTCAGGGCTTTTGGCCCTAAGCCTTGCGGCCTTCTACTTGGCCTCGAGGCTCCTTGGTCTGCCCCTTCCCACCCCTTACGGCCTCGCATGGGGAGGACGGGCGGCCTGGGACCCCTTGGGCGGGTTTTTGGCCCTATGGGAGCTATTGGTGTTTTGGATCTTCTTGCGGCGCTAGGGTGGGGATCCGCCACCAGAGGAAGTAGATCCCATAGGCAATGAGGAGGAGCACGAGGATCCGGACCCAAGGGTGGGGGAGGCTAAGGGTGCCGAAAAGCGCCGCTGCCAAGGCTAGGCCGCTGGCTAAGCGTTTGGTGCGGAGGGGTATGCCGCGGCCTTCCCGGTAGTTCTGGAGCAGAGGGCCGATCCTGGGCAAGGAGAGCAGCCAGCGTTCCAAGCCAGGGTGGCTGCGGGAAAAGAGATAAACGGCGACCAGGAACAGCGGGGTGGCGGGGAGGACGGGAAGCACGGTTCCCAAAAACCCTAACCCGGTGAAGAGTAGGCCGAGTAGGAGATAAACGAGCCGCATAGCTCGTAGTCTATGCCTGCGCTGTGGGGTTTGGCCTTGGGTTATGTCAAGGCCTAACCCTGTCCCAGGATGAGGGCTAGATCGGGACATCTGCCACAAGGACACCTGTCCTTGGGGGTGGGTGCTAAAACACGGATGAGTAGGTCCGAGTTAGGGCCTACCGGAGGTGAACGATGAAAGGTGCAAGGTTCCTGTTGGTGGCGGCTGTGGCCCTTGGGGTGCCTGCCTTAGCAGCGGTCAAACGTTTTGAGCTGACGGCGCAAAGCAGCGTGTTCCCCGTGGACGAGGGGGTTTACGTAAAGGGGTTTTCCTTTAACGGCATGAGCCCAGGGCCCATGCTGGTGGTGGAAGAGGGCGATACTGTGGAGATAGTTCTCAAGAACGTGGATAGCGTAGCCCACGGGCTCTCCATCCACGCCGCTAACACTCAGACCTCCAAATTCCTGGGCAACGTCCAGCCGGGGGAGGAGCGGGTCTTTCGTTTCACCGCTGACTTCCCGGGGGTCTTCATGTACCACTGCGCCCCGGGTGGGCACGGGATTATGGCCCATACCATGGGTGGCCAGCACGGCATGATTGTGGTGGAGCCGAAGAAGAAGTACCGCCTCGAGGCCGAACTAAAACGCCCGCCTGACCTCAAGCTCTACATTGTCCAGAGCGAGTGGTACGCTTCGGGAAGGGACTTCTTTGATGGCAAGGCCACCTATGTGGTTTTCAACGGGTACAACTTCCGCTACGTTAACGAGCCCATTCCCGTGCGGCCGGGCGACTACGTGCGCATCTACTTCCTTAACGCCGGTCCCAGCCTCACCAGCACCTTCCACGTGGTGGGGGGCGTTTGGGAGTACATCTACTACCAGGGCAACCCAGACAACGTCATGAAAGGCAGCCAGACCGTGCTGGCGGGTCCTTCGGACTCCTGGGTTATTGAGTGGCGGGTGCCTCCGGTGGAAGGGGACTATACCCTGGTAACCCACGTCTTCAATACCGCCATCAAGGGAGCAGTGGGAATATTGCGGGCCAAGAAGGACGCCCCGCGGGTGCGCACGGTGCCGGCGGAGGGGCCGAAGGCCCTCACCGCCATCCCTGCGGACGCGAAGCGGGTGCTGGACCCCTACGGTCTGGGAACCCCTGACCACGAGCACACGGTTCGCTTGCCCCTGGACCCCGCCTTGGCCCAACCCGTGACCGTGGGGGCAAAGGCCCTGGATCCCTTGCCCGTGCGGGTACAGATGGTAGGCAACTCCTTCTATCCCAAGATCTTGGAAATCCCCGTGGGAACCACGGTGGAGTTCGTCAACGAGGACGTCTTTGACCTCTTGGAAGGAGAGCGCACGGGACGGCACGACGCCGTGGTCATCAACGTTCAAGGGCCCGAGCCCTTTGTTACCCCCAAGCTGGGTCACGGGGAGCGGTACCGCATTACCTTTACCCAGCCCGGAGAGTACACCTACATCTGCAGCATCCACCCCTACATGAAGGGGATCATCCGGGTGTACGAACCCGCGCAGCGGGCTGAAACCTCGCAACACCAGCACTAGCCAAAGGTTAGGTCCCCCGGAGGCTACCCTCCGGGGGCTTCTTTCTTGGAAGCTATGCGTCGGGGATCTTTTGTAGCTAGGTTTTCCAGGGACCTTTGCCCTAGGACATCTGTACTACTCGGATATGGGTATCCTAGTTAGCAGAGGTGTGCCATGAAAAAGGCGATGGGCCTGTGGGGTGCGGTTTTGGTGGCGGCCTTGGCTTTGGCCCAGGCTCCGGGAACCTTGGGTCCAGTGGAGCGGGAGCGGGCTTCGCAGATCTACTTTGACCGTTGCGCCGGTTGCCACGGGGTTTTGCGCAAGGGGGCAACGGGGCCTGCCCTGGAGCCTAGGCGGATGGCGGAGCGGGGCCTAGAGTACCTGAAGGCGGTGATCTTTGGGGGGCTCCCTGGGGGCATGCCCGACTGGGGGCGGCAAGGCATTCTGAGCGAGAAGGACACCGAGCTGGTGGCCCGCTTTCTCCTAGAAGAACCCCCAGCGCCCCCGATTCCGAGCTTTGAGGAGGTCAAGAAGACCTGGAAGGTCTACGTGCCCCCGGAGAAGCGTCCCAACCGCCCGCTCCATAACCGTAACTGGCAGAACTTCTTTGGCCAGGTGTTGCGGGACACGGGTCAGGTGGCCATCGTTGACGGGGACAAGAAGGAGCTCGTAACCATCGTGCCTACGGGGTTCGCCACCCACATTCTCCGCTCCTCGGCCACGGGGCGCTACTTCATGGCAATAGGCCGGGATGGCAAGGCCAGCCTGATTGACCTTTGGATGAACCCGCCCCAGGTGGTGGCGGAGGCCAAGCCCTGTGTGGACGCCCGCTCCATAGAGTCCAGCAAGTTCAAGGGCTACGAGGACAGGTATGCCGTGGTGGGATGCTACTGGCCACCCGCCATGGTCATTCTGGATGGTCTTACCCTCGAGCCCCTGAAGATGGTTTCCACCATGTCCTATGTCAAGGGGGCAGGGGAGTTTGTCCAAGAGGCTAGGGTGGCCGCCATCGTGGCCAGCCAGCACAACCCTGAGTGGATCGTCAACCTAAAGGAGTCGGGGCAAACCTGGCTGGTAAACTACGCCGAGCTCCATAAGCCGGGCCGCCCGCTACCCATCACGATGATAGACACCGAACGCTTCCTGCACGATGGTGGGTGGGCGCTAAAGCGCTACTTTATCGTGGCGGCCAATGCAGTAAACAAGCTTATCGTCATTGACACCAAAACCCGGGCGTTCCTGGCCGAGGTGGAAGCGGGGGTAAGACCCCACCCGGGCCGTGGCTCCAACTGGACCCACCCCACCTACGGGCCCGTCTGGGCCACAGGCAACATCGGCAGCCCCGAGGTGACGGTGGTGGGCGTGGATCCCGAGCAACACCCCCAATACGCCTGGAAGGTGGTGAAGCGAATCCAACTTCCCTACTCCGGCACCCTGTTCATCAAGGCCCACCCCAATAGCCCGTGGGTCATCGTGGACTTCCCCATGAGCCCAAGCCCCCAGGCTGCAGCCAGCCTTTGTGCCATAGACAAGCGCAAGCTGGAGGTGGTGAAGTGCTGGGAGGTGCCCGGAGCCCAGGAGCTTAAGGCCCGGATGGTGCACCCCGAGTTCAACAAGGGGGGAACGGAGATCTGGGTCTCTGCCTGGGGGGCCAAGGACACGCCCACCTTCATCGTGGTCTACGATGCCTTGACCCTTAAGGAGAAGGCCCGCATCACCGGGGACTGGGTGCGGACTCCTACGGGCAAGTTCAACGTCTACAACACCGCCTACGACATCTACTAGCGGGTTTGGGGGAGGGGAGACCCTCCCCCATGACCCGGGTCATGGACGCTTACCGTGCTTTCGGCAAAAGCTTGGAACGATGGAACACCCTGATTTTACCCAGTACCCCTACTTGGTCGCTTGGGAGGTGACCAACGCCTGCATGCTGGCGTGCCGGCACTGCCGGGCCTCGGCCATGCCCCACCCGCTTCCCGGCGAGCTTTCCACCCAAGAGGGCCTAAGGCTTTTGGAGGAGGTGGCCACCTACCGGCCCAAGCCCCTCCTCCTTCTTACCGGGGGGGATCCCCTGGCCCGAAGCGACCTCTTTCTCCTGGTGGAACGGGCCAGGGAGCTGGGGCTCAAGGTAGGGCTCACCCCTGCGGCCACCCCGCTCCTGAACCGAGAGATGGTTTTCCGGCTCAAGGAGGCGGGGGTTACCCGGCTCGCCCTTTCCTTGGACGGGGCGGCGCCGGAGACCCACGACGCCTTCCGGGGGGAGAGGGGGACCTTTGCCCGGACCCTCGAGGCCCTGGACTGGGCCAAGGAGGCGGGGCTTCCCACCCAGGTGAACACCACCGTGACCCGAGACAACTGGCCGGAAATCCAAGCCCTTCCCCCTCTTCTGGCGGAGAAGGGCGTGGTGCTTTGGAGCCTGTTCTTCTTGGTACCGGTGGGCCGGGGAGCGGTGCTTAGGCAACTTTCCGCCCGGCAGTTTGAGGAGGTCCTCCACTGGCTTTACGAGGTCTCCCAAACGTACCCCTTCCACGTGAAGACCACGGAGGCCCACCACTTCCGCCGGGTGGTCCTGCAAAGGCGGAAGGCGGAAGGAAGGCCGGACCGGGCCTTGGCCGCAGGGGAGAGCCTTTACCGGGAATATTTCCAAGATGGTATGGAGCATTCCCGCCTGGGGGTTACGGACGGCAACGGCTTCGTTTTCGTCTCTGCCACCGGGGATGTTGCCCCTTCGGGCTTTTTGCCGGTGTATGCGGGTAACGTGCGCGAAAAGCGCCTTCTGGAGATTTACCGGGAAAGCCCACTCTTTCGCCAGCTCCGTAACAAGGATCTCCTGAAGGGCAAGTGCGGGGTGTGCGAGTACCGCTATGTGTGCGGGGGTAGCCGGGCCCGCGCCTTTGCGGAAACCGGGGATTACCTCGGGAGCGATCCCCGTTGCGTCTATGTTCCCCCGGCTTGGTTGGCGCAAGTGGGTAAGGGTTTCCGTTGGGAAGGGAGGCAGGCATGAAAAAGGCATTGGTGTTGACGGCTGTAGGGCTTTTTCTAGGCGGCGTATGGGCACAGGATGGAAGCCGGCTTTACGCCCAATACTGCGCCGGTTGCCATCAACCCGCCGGGCAGGGGGTAGCGGGGGCGTTCCCGCCCCTCACGGGCCTGGAGCCTTTCTTCAAGGACCCACGGGGACGCTCCTACCTGGTTCAGGTCGTGGCCTTCGGCCTCCAGGGACCCCTTAAGGTGGGCAACGTGACCTATAACGGCCTCATGCCGGCCTTGGCCCAGCTAAAGGATGAGGAAATCCTTCAGCTACTCAACTACCTGGGCCAAAGCTTTGGGAACAAGAACCCTAAGCCCTTCACCCTGGCCGAGGTTCAGGAGGCCCGAGCCAAGCGCCTTTCCCCGCAGGAGGTGCTCAAGGGGAGGCCTTCCCGCTAGAAGCCTTAGCCCAAGGCGTGGTCCGGGCAGGCCAGGCGCAGGTCCTCTGGGGCCAGGGGGAGGTGGAGGAGGGCGCAGTAAAACCCTCCTTCCCGCCGCAGGTGGCGGCAGGTGAGGCAGAGGCCGGTATCGGCCATCACCCCTTGGCGCACGAGCCCCTCGAGGACCCCCATGAGGGGGAAGAGGAGGCTTTCGGCGTCTACCCCCTCGAGGGCCTTCCGCAAGGGTTGGGCATAGCCCTTTAGGGCCTCGGCCAGGCGCCTTCCCGCCGCCGTGGGGGCGAGGCGGAAGCGGCGCCCGTCTTTAGGGTCTTTTTCCCGCACCAGAAGCCCTTTCCGCTCCAACGTGGCCAAGGCCTCGCTCACCGTGGCCGGGGTGAGGGCCAGGAGGTGGGCGAGGTCCACCACCCCGTGGGGGCGCTCGGTGAGGTGGAGGAGGAGTTGGGCCTGGGTGGCCGTAAGGCCCAGGGGGTGGGCCTCCCGGGTGAGGAGCGCCCTTTCCGCCTGGGCCAAGCGTTCTAGAAGGGCGAGGAGCTTTTCTACCCGGTCTTCCACCCCCTAAGCTTAGGGCCGGAACTCGCTGAAGACGTAATCGGTGTTGGCCGCCCCTTGGTGGCAGGCGTGGCAGGCCTTGGGGTCAATGGCCAAGGGCCGCTTGTCGGGCCCGAAGGCGTAGTAGCCCCAGCCTCCCGTTTCCGCATAGCGCTCGGGGTCTTTGACCATCATCCCGATGAGCTTCCTCGGGCCTTCCACCAAGGCGTTCCCCTCGCTTTTGGCTTCCAGGAGGTCAAAGACGATGACCGTTCCCTTGGGGAAGGGGGACCTTTTCCCCGCCTGGTAGGTGGGAAGCCCCGTGGGGTTCACATAGATGTGGTGCAGGCCGCCAAAGCTCTCGTACAAGGGATGCCCTGGCTTGAGCTCCATGCTCTTCACGTGGGGCCAAAGCCGGAAACCCTCTGGGTAGGGGAAGTCCCCTTGGCCCAAGGCCAGGAGTCCTACCGCCGAGGCCGCGAGGAGGAAAAACCGCAGACGTGACCGGTTCATACCTACCTCCTTAGGATTCCTAAATAATATGGCCTCCCCTTGGGGCCTGTCAAGCCTTGGGCCAGGGGCCCTCGAGGCTCCCCTTGAGCGGCGTTTTTGTACCGCCTCCCCTGGGCGCAGAAGCGCAGGGTGCCCCGGCCTTTTGGGGCTAAAGCCTTCAGCTTCGCTAGGGTTTCCCGCAGGTTCCGCCCGGTGACGGGCAAGGAGAGAGGGTACTTGGCCGGCTTGTGGGCGAACCCACGGCGTCGGGCACCGGAGGGGGCGAACCCCTTGGCCCACCGTCCACCCGGGCCCCTCCTGGGAGAGGCCATAGACGGCCCGCCAAAACCCTAAGCTCGTCTTCCGGTGCCGGGAGGGCGGTAGACCCGCTTGACCTTTAGGTCCATTCCGCCTCCGGCATCACACACTCCGGACACTGCATCTCTACGAAGCGGAGCCAATTGAAAATTTCTTCAACATCCGCCACCGGGCCCAGGTGGTACACCTCCAGGTAGGCATCCGTGATGGCCACCGCGCTGGGGGGGAGGGTTTGGAGAAGGGTGCCCTTGGGGTCCAGGAGGAGGGGAAGGGGGCTTGGGGAGGGTTCTTGGGCGAGGAGAAAGGCCTGGGCCCCCAGGGCCTGGAGTTCCCCCTCCCGGAGGGCGAGGGCCTGGGCCAGGGTTTCGTCCCGCACGAGGACGCAGGGCCGGCCCTTGAGGTCGGGGAGGTAGACCTTTTCCCCCTGGGGGGTGGAGAGGGTACACGTGGGTAAGGGTTTACGGAGCATGCCCTTAGCGTAGGCCAAAGCCCCCAGGGTTCCCGGTAGCGATGCCCAAAGGGGCTTGATCTGGGTCATGGACCCCCCCTGGGGCCTTTCGCCAGAGTGGGCCTTGGGAGGTGGCCTATGCCCCACGTGATCTGCGAGCCTTGTATCGGCGTGAAGGACCGGTCCTGCCAGGAGGTCTGCCCGGTGGAGTGCATCTACGATGCCGGGGAGCAGCTTTACATCCACCCGGAGGAGTGCATTGACTGCGGGGCCTGCGTGCCCGCCTGCCCGGTGAACGCCATCTACCCCGAGGAGGACGTGCCCGAGAAGTGGCGGGACTACGTGGAGAAGAATCGGCTCTGGGCCCAGACCCTGCCCAACGTGCACGTTCTGGAACCCCAGGGTTAGGTACGCCACCAGTAGACCTCCCCGGGTTCTTGGCACACGCCCCGGAAGGCGCAAGCCCCGCAGGCGGTGCCGCAGGGGAGGGGTTTGGCGTAACCCCGCCGGGCAAGCTGGTGGAGGAGAAGCCTTGCCGCCTCCGGGGTGAGGCCCAGCTCCCGGGCCAGTTGGGATGCGGTCTTGGGCGTTTTGAGGAGGTCTAGGGCCTTCTGGGTCATGGCTTAAGGGGGAGGTGTCCGGCGAGGAAGGCTAGGGCGTAGGCCAGGAGGAGCTGGTAGGCCACGGACGAAGTGGCCCAGCGCGTCCCCACCACCTGGCGCAAGGCGGCCAGGGTGGCCACGCAAGGGGTGTAGAGGAGGACGAAGACCAGGTAGGCCAGGGCCCCCATGGGGGCCACGGCGCCCTTCAGGGCGGCCTGCAAGGGGGTGGGCTCGAGGGCCAAGGAAAAGCTCACGGGGGCCACCAGGGAAAGGAGGCCTTGCAGGGTGCCCGCCAGGGCGTGGCCGAAGGCTTCGCCTAGGGTACGCAGGCCCTCGAGGAGGCTCAAGGGGGCCAGGCCCGCTTCGCCCAGGAAGCTCACCCCCAAGGCCCCCACCACCACCTCCTTGGCCACAAAGCCCGGGATGAGGGCCCCCACGAGCCGCCAGTCCCCCACGCCCAGGGGTTCAAAGAGGGGGGTCAGCGCCTGGGCCAGAAGGGCGTAGGGGCTGGTTGCCCCCAAGGGCACGTGGAGGAGGGCCCAGATGAGGAGGACGGCCACCAGGATGGGCCCCCCGGCCCCCCGCACGAAGCTTCCCGTGCGGGCCAAGGAGAGGCGGAGGAGGAGCTTTAGAGGCGGGAAGCGGTAGGGGGGAAGCTCCATGGCCCCCTCGCCCCGCCCGGCTTGGAAGAGGCGCCCAAGGAGCAAAGCGGTGGCGAGCCCCACGAGAAGCCCCAGGAGGTAGAGGCCAAGCACCACCAGGGGGGCGTTTTTCGGGAAGAAGACGAAGGCAAAGAGGGTGAAGACGGGAAGCCTGGCCCCGCAAGCCAGGAAGGGGATGGCCAAGGCCACCCGCAGGCGGTCTAGGGGGTGGGCGAGGGCCCGGGTGGCGTAGACGGCGGGCACGTTGCAGCCAAACCCCAGGACCAAGGGGATGAAGGCCTTTCCGGGAAGTCCCGCCCACTGCATGACCCGGTCGGCCACGAAGGCCATGCGGGCGAGGAACCCGGAAGTTTCCAAAAAAGCCAGGGCCAGGTAGAGGAGGAAGAGCACCGGGGTAAAGGCCAACACCGTGCCCAGCCCCGCCACCACGCCCTCCGCCAAGAAGGAGCGGAAAAGGGGCGGCAGGGGTGAGGCGGCAATCCATCCCGCGAGCACCTCCTGCACCTGGCCGATGAGGTCCACCCAGGGGCTAGAAAGGGCGAAGGTGAAGCGGAAGGCGAGAAAAAGGGCGAGGAGGAAAAGGGGTAGGCCCAAAAGGGGATGGAGGACCAGACGGTCCAGGCGCTCGGTGAGGGGGGAAGGGGTGCCGTGGCGCTGGACCGCCTTTTCGTACACTTCCTTGGCCTTCTGGTAGCGTCCTTCCAAGGCCAACAGGTAGGGGTCGTGCCCCTTGCGTAGGAGCTTTTCCCGCTCCTCCTGGGCTGCCCTAAGGAGGGGTTCGGGTAGCGGCACCGCCTCCCCCAAAAGGGCGAGAAGGGCCAGCCCCCGGTTGGGGCAGGACGGTTCCAGGGCGGCCAAGGCCTCCTCGAGGGGGGAGGGGTAGCGCACGGGGGGTTCGGGCGCCAGGGCCCCTAGCGCCGCCTCCAAAACCCCCTCTACCTGGCCCCGGGCGGCTATGGCGCCGGCCGCGGGCAGGCCCAGGGCCTCGGCCAGGGCCGCCAGGTCCACCCGAAGCCCCTTGGCCTCGGCCTCGTCCAGGAGGTTCACCACCAAGGCCATGGGCAGGCCGAGTTCCATGAGCTCCAGGGTGAGGACCAGGTTGCGTTCCAGGTTGCCCGCATCAAGGACGTTCAGGATCCGGTCCGGGGGGTTTTGCAGGAGTTCTTTGAGGACAAGGGCCTCCTCCGGGGAGGTAGGGAGGAGGCTGTAGGTGCCGGGCAGGTCCACGAGCTCCACCCGGGCCTCGCCCACGGACAGGTGGGCGGAAAGGCGCTCTAAAGTGGTCCCGGACCAGTTGCCCACCTCGAGGCCCGCCCCCGCCAAGGCGTTGATGAGGGAGGACTTGCCGGTGTTGGGGTTGCCCACCAAGGCCCACCTTTCCTCCGCCTTTAGGGCCAAGGGAGCCTGGGGTGCGCACCGGGGGCAACTCATGCTTCTTCTAAGGCCTCCACCATCACCGCTTGCGCCTCTTCTTTGCGCAGGAGCAAGAAGGCCTCCCCCGCCCGTACCTCCAGGGGGTCGCCTAGGGGGGCCTGGAGCAGGACCTCCACGAGGGCTCCGGGACGGAGACCTAGGGCGAGGAGGCGGCGGCGCTCAGGTGCCACCTGGAGCACGCGGGCGCGTCGGCCGGGAGAAAGCTGGGAAAGGGGATACATGGGGGCACCTCCTGCTCCTGAGGCTAGGGTAGGTTCGGGGCAAAAGTCAAGTATTTCACTCGGATTTCTTAGGTTAAAAGCGATCATCGCTCTCACGAGATCTCCTCCTCTAGCGCCTTGGGGTTAGGGATTTCCACCTTCCGGCCGGAAAGGCGGATCAGCCCCCGCCGGTAAAGCTCCCCCAGGTTGCGGGAAACCGCCTCGGGCACGGTGCCCAAAAGGGCGGCGAGCTCGGGGTTGGTGGGCAAGGGGAAGCCCTGGCCCTTTGCCCGCAACTCCTCCAGCAAAAACTCGCAGAGCCTCTCCCGCACCTCGTGGAAGACCAGGCGGTCCAGGAGGTGGAGGAGCTGGCCTTGCCGGCGGGCCAGGTAGCGGATCAGGGCCCGGGCCAGGGGGGGTCTTTCCTCCACCAGGCGGAAGAAGGCCTCCTTGGGGATGGCCAGGACCTGGCTTTCTTCCAGGGCCTCGGCGCTGGCGGGGTAGGTGGGCCGTTCCAGGAAAAGGGCCACCTCGGCCAGGACTCGAGCGGGCCCCTCCACGTGGAGGACCACCTGCTTCCTGCCCTCGGGGTCTAGCTTGTAGACCTTGATGAGCCCCTTTTGCACCACAAAGAGGGCCCGGACGGGCTCCCCCTCCAGAAAGAGCACCTCCCCCTTTCGCAGGGGGCGGGGTCGGGCTTCCCGGGCCAGGGCTTCCAGGTCCTTGGGGTCCAGCTCGCGGAAGAGGGGTACTTGGGAGAGGTCCATGCTTCACCCCTTCAGGGCATCGAGGCGCCTTTTGGCTTCCTGAAGGAAGGGCTCCAACTTTAAGGCGCGGGCGTAAGCTTCCTTGGCCACTTCCCTGTAGCCTAGGGCCTCGGCCAGGTCCCCTAGGCGCAGCAGGCCGGAAAGGGCCCTTTCTTGGAGGTAAGTCCGTTCCGCCTCCGCCCACTCCCCGTAGGGGTCGTCGCCGAATAGGGGGCCTTTGTAAAGCTCCAGGGCCTGGCGGAGGGTTTTGAAGGCGGAAAGCCCATCCTCTAGGTCCGCTTTACGCATGAGCTCCTCAAAACGCTCAAAGTCCAGGAAGCGCCGCTCCGGGAGGCGCAGGCGGTAATACTCCCCCTCCCGCTCCACGATGCCGGGCAAGGCCTTGCGCAGATGGTAAACGAGGGCGTAAACTTCCTGCCGGGCCCGCTCGGGCTCCAACTCGGGGAAGAAGGCTTCGGCCAGGTCATCCACGTAGAGGGCCCGGTCCTTGTTGGCCAAAAGGAACTTGAAGAGGCGGTAAGCCCCGGTGCGGCCAAAGTCCTTGGGGGAGAGCTCCTTGCCGCGGAAGTAGAGGCGGAAGCCTCCCAGGGCGTAGACCTCCAGGTCAAGCTCCCGCGCCCCGTTTTGAGGAAAGAGGAGGAGGGTAGCGAGCCGGGAAAACCACAAGGCGGGAGCGGCAGGGCCGGTGGGGGGCTTGGGCGGACGGGCGTGAAACAAGGTGCCCACGGCCACCACTTGCCCCTTGGCCCAAAGGGGCAAGCAGATCCTGGGCCTCCCTTCCGCTTCGGGGCAGTGGGGAAGGCCGTTTTTCAGGCCCACCACCTCCCCGCGCCAGGCGGGGCAGTCCCGCATGGCGCACGGGGGGACGAGCCCCAGCTCCATCCGCTCGCCGCCGGGGGTCACCAGCCTTACCCCGGTGGCCTGGGCGAGCCGTTTGAGCGCCTGGAGGAAGGTGTGCCGGGCCTCAGCAACCTCCCCCCGGTAGAGGCGTTCCCCTAGGGCCAAAAGCCCCACCTCGCCCAGGCGGGTGAGGAGGGTGTAGAGGGTGCTGGCGAAAAGAGGAGCAATGCGGGAAAGGGCCTCGAGGGCCTCCTGGTGGTCCAGTTCCGGGTTCCGCGCCGCTAGGTTGAGCACGCCGATGAGGCCGTGGGGAAGCTCCAGGGGGTAGCAGATGTAGGTCTGGTAGCCCAGCTGCTTCACCTTTTGCCGCAGGTACCGGGGGTCTTGCTGCAGAGTGTGGGTGAAGAGGGGTTCCCGATGGAGGGCCACGATTCCCGGGTATCCCTCGCCCAGGTGAAACCATGGTTTCTCCAAAAACGCTTCCCGGTGTAGCCCCTCATAAGCGGTGAGGATCAGGTGGTGTCCCTCGGGGTCGGCGAGGAAGAGCTCGGCGGCGTCCATGCCCAACCCCTGGCGCAAGACGCCTAGGAAGCTTTCCAAGGCGTTGGGGAAGGCTTCCGGGTGACGCAGGAGGTGCTGGGTGAGCCGGGAAAGCTCCAGGAGTAGATCCGGGGGTTCAGCCCGCTCGGGGTAGAGCTCCACCAGGTACCCGCCGTTTTCCCGGTAGCCCTGGCAGCGAAACCGCTTCCCCTTGAGGAGAAGAGGGGTGCTGGCCCGGTAAGCGCCCCGTTTCAGCTCCCGCTGCACCGGGCAACGGGCGCACAAGGGGCGGCCAAAGGGATCTTGGCCCTGCACCAGCTCGGCGCAGGGGCCTCGGCCTTCCAGGCCCAAGGAGGGGTCCGCCTCCAGGACCTCGGCCAACCCTTCGGCGGTGAGCCTAAGCCGGACTAGAGGCCGCATCGCCTTCAGGGTAGGCCTCTTCTCTTAGGACAGATGTCCCGGGCTGGGCAAGTGGTTGCGAGGCGGTGCCCCCACACTAAGGGCCGGAGGTGAGGATGAAGCGAAGGCTCTATCCCCTGGTCCTGGCCTTCCTCCTGGCCCCTGCCTTGGCCCAGGAGGGGAAGGCCCTTTACGGCCAGTTCTGTGCCGGCTGCCACGGGGCCGAGGCCCAGGGCGTCCCCGGAGCTATCCCGCCTTTGGCCGGGAACCCCAGGGCCTTAGACGAAACCCACGTGGTCCAGGTGGTGCGCCAAGGGCTTTCCGGACCCTTGGAGGTGGGGGGCGTCACCTACAACGGGGTCATGCCTCCCATGCCGCAGGTTTCCGAGGCCCAAGCCCGGGCCATCGCCCAGTACCTGAAAGGGCTTTCCGGAGCCAAGCCCGAGGGACCAGCGCCGGTGGCGACCCAAGGGGATCCCGCCTTGGGCCGGGCCCTTTACCTGGGCCAAAGGCCCTTGCAAAACGGCGGCGCTCCCTGCCAGGCCTGCCATACCGTGGCCGGGTTGGGTTTCCTGGGGGGTGGTTCCCTGGGCAAGGACCTCACGGACGCCGCCAAGCGGCTGGGAGGGGAGGCGGGGCTCACCGCCTTGCTCACCAACCCCGCCTTTCCGGTGATGCGGGAGGCGTATAGGGGCAGGCCCCTCACCGAAGCCGAAGCCGCCGCTTTGGCTGCGTTCTTGGTGCAGGCTTCAGAGGAAACCCCCAGGCCATCTTCCTTGTACCTGGGCCGCTTCTTGGTGGCCGGGGTGTTTCTTTTGGGGCTTCTTCTGGTCTACCAGGCGGCGGTTTGGCAACTCCGCCCCAAGAGCTTGGCGGAGCGCATCCGGAGCCAGCTTAGGAGGTGAGCATGAGAGACTGGATCAAGGAAGTGGAAAACCCGGCGGAAAGGAAGTGGGAGGAGTTTTACCGCAACCGCTTCCAGCACGACAAAAGGGTGCGCACCACCCATGGGGTGAACTGCACCGGCTCCTGTTCCTGGGAGGTCTTCGTCAAGGATGGCATCGTCACCTGGGAACTCCAGGCCACGGACTACCCGAGCCTCGAGGCTGGCCTTCCTCCTTACGAGCCCCGGGGGTGCCAGCGGGGCATCAGCTTTAGCTGGTACCTTTATAGCCCCATCCGGGTGAAGTACCCCTATGCCCGGGGGGCCCTTTTGGACCTCTGGCGGGAGGCTAAGGCCAAGCACCAAGACCCTGTGGCTGCCTGGGAGGCCATCCAGAGCGATCCGCACAAGCGTAAGCGCTACCAAAAGGCGAGGGGCAAAGGGGGGTTCCGCCGGGTGACCTGGGAGGAAGCCCTGGAACTCATCGCTGCCGCCGTGGTTTCCACGGTGAAGCGGTACGGGCCTGACCGGGTCATCGGGTTTTCTCCCATCCCTGCCATGAGCCAAATTTCCTACGCCGCTGGAAGCCGCTTCCTCTCCCTCTTGGGCGGCGTTCCCATGAGCTTTTACGACTGGTACTGCGACCTGCCCAACGCTTCGCCGGAGATCTGGGGGGAGCAGACGGATGTCCACGAGTCCGCTGACTGGTACAATGCCCGCTTCATCGCCGTCATGGGCTCCAACCTCAACATGACCCGCACCCCGGACACCCACTTCATCGCCGAGGTGCGGCACGCCGGGGCGAAGCTCACCGTGTTCAGCCCCGACTTCTCCCAGGTTTCCAAGTACGCTGACTGGTGGATTCCCATAAACCCCGGTCAGGACGGTGCTTTCTGGATGGCGGTGAACCATGTCCTCCTAAAGGAGTTCTACGCCGATAAGGAGGTGCCCTACTTTCAGGAATACCTGAAGCGCTACACGGATAGCCCCTTCCTGGTGGAGATCAAGGATGGCCGTCCCGGGCGCTACCTCCGGGCGAACCGCCTTTCAGCGTACGCCGAGGAGGAAAACGGGGACTTTAAGCTTCTCGTCTACGACGAGACCAAAGGTCCCCGGATGCCCGGGGGGACCTTGGGCTTCCGCTGGCAGAAGGAAAAGGGCAAGTGGAACCTGAAGCTGGAAGACCCCAAAACCGGCGAACCCCTTAACCCCCGCTTGAGCCTTCTCGGGGTGGAGGATGCGGTGGTCCTGGTGGAGCTGGACGATTTTGCCTCGGACCGCAAGCTCAAGCGTGGGGTTCCTGTGAAGTACCTCACCACCAAGGAAGGGGAAAAGGTGGCGGTGGCCACGGTCTTTGACCTGCTCATGGCCCAGTTCGGGGTGGGCCGGGGTTTGCCCGGGGACTACCCGCAAAGCTACGAGGACGACCTGCCCTATACCCCGGCTTGGCAGGAGAAGTGGACGGGGATCCACCGGGAAACCCTTCTCCGGTACGCCCGGGCCTGGGGAGAAAACGGGCTTAAGACCCAGGGGAAGAACCTCATCATCATCGGCGCGGGCATCAACCACTGGTACCACAACAACCTCATGTACCGCGCCGGGATCGTGGCCCTCATGCTCACGGGAAGCGTGGGCGTGAACGGGGGCGGCCTTGCCCACTACGTGGGCCAGGAGAAGCTCGCCAACCAGGCCAGCTGGGGCCCCATCGCCTTCGCTACCGACTGGGGTTACCCCCCTCGGCAGCAGAACACGCCGAGCTTCCACTACGTCCACTCGGACCAGTGGCGCTACGAAAGGGGCTTCTCCGCCTACGACAAAACGGCTCAAGGGTTTACCGACCACACGGTAGACCACCAGGTGCGTGCCGTGCGCAAGGGATGGCTTCCCTTTTTCCCCCAGTTCAACAAGAGCCCCTTGGAGGTGGTGAAGGAGGCGGAGGCCAAGGGTGCCAAGACCGAGGCGGAGGTTGTCCAGTACGTGGTGGAAGCCCTGAAGCGGGGTGAGCTTAAGTTTGCCGTGGAAGACCCGGATGCTCCCGAGAACTGGCCGAGGGTCTGGTTCATCTGGCGGGGTAACGCCATCGGCACCAGCGCCAAGGGGCACGAGTTTTTCCTGAAACACTACCTGGGTACGCACACCAACGCCATCGCCGAGGAGGTGGCGGAAGGACACGTAGCGGAGGTGGTGTACCGCAAGCCTGCCCCCGAGGGGAAGCTGGACCTGGTGGTGGACCTCAACTTCCGCATGGACACCAGCGCCCTTTATTCCGACCTCGTTCTCCCTGCCGCCACCTGGTACGAGAAGGATGACCTGAACACCACCGACCTCCACACCTTCATCAACCCCCTGCAGGCCGCCGTGCCCCCCTCCTGGGAGTCCAAGCCCGACTGGGAGATTTTCAAGGCCATCGCAAAGAAGGTCTCCGAGATGGCTAAGGCCCACCTGCCCACCCCCGTGAAGGACATCGTCATGATCCCCTTGCAGCACGACACCCCGGACGAGATGGCCCAACTTTGGGACCAGGACTGGAAACGGGGCGAGGTGGAGCCCATCCCCGGGAAAACCATGCCCAAGTTCCGGGTGGTGGAGCGGGACTACACCCAGCTTTACGAGAAGATGGTCACCCTGGGTCCGGTGGTGGAGAAGAACGGGGTGGGGATGCACGGGCTTGCCATCCCGGTGGAGGATTTTTACAAGGAGCTTGCCGAGCGCCAACCCCGGCTCTACCAAGGGGAGAAGCGGCCGAGCCTCGAGGAACCCCGCCAGGTGGCGGAAGCCATCCTCTTCCTGGACCCCGTTTCCAACGGGGAGCTCGCTTACCGGGCTTTCTTGGACGAGGAGAAGAAGACCGGGGTAAAGCTCACCGACCTGGCGGAGGGCAACCGCCACGTGCGCATCTCTTTCAAGGACATCGTGGCCCAGCCCCGACGCCAGCTCACCACGCCCACCTGGAGCGCTATCCTCAACCACGGCCGGGCCTATAGCCCCTACACCCTGAACGTGGAGCGCCTGATACCCTGGCGCACCCTCACGGGGCGGCAGCACTTCTACCTGGACCACCCCAACTACCTGGCCTGGGGGGAACACCTGCCCACCTACAAGCCCCGCCCCGAGGTTCATATGCTCCAGGAAACGGAAAGAAGCGCCAAAGAGGCCCAAGGCAAGCTGATGAACTACATCACCCCCCACGGCAAGTGGTCCATCCACTCCACCTATTCCGAGAACCACCGCATGATGACCCTTTCCCGGGGCGGTTATCCCATCTGGCTCAACGATAAGGACGCTGCTGAGCTCGGCATCCAGGACAACGACTGGGTGGAGCTTTTCAACGACAACGGGGTCTTCGTGCAGCGGGCTATCGTTTCCGCCCGCATCCCCCGGGGCACGGTCTTCGTCTACCACGCCACGGAGCGCACGGTAGGCATTCCCAAGAGCCCGCTGAGGGGCCAGCGGGCGGGGATGAACAACTCCATCACCCGGGCCCGCCTCAAACCCGTGCTGATGTCGGGCGGCTACGCCCAGTTCACCTACG
This sequence comes from Thermus hydrothermalis, assembly GCF_022760925.1. Classification (NCBI taxonomy): domain Bacteria; kingdom Thermotogati; phylum Deinococcota; class Deinococci; order Thermales; family Thermaceae; genus Thermus; species Thermus hydrothermalis. The sequence continues at coordinate 81,990 of NZ_JAKTNT010000010.1, forward strand.
CCTTCAACTACTGGGGGCCTGTGGGGGTGAACCGGGACACCTGGGTCTATGTGCGCAAGCTGGAGAAGCCCCCGGAGTGGTAAAGGAGGAAGCCCATGAAGGTTAGAGCCCACATGTCCATGCTTTTCCACCTGGACAAGTGCATCGGCTGCCACACCTGCTCCATCGCCTGCAAAAACCTCTGGACCGACCGCAAGGGAGCAGAGTACATGTGGTGGAACAACGTGGAAACGCGGCCCGGGGCCGGTTACCCCACGGGCTGGGAGGACCAGGACCGCTTCAAGGGGGGCTGGGCCTACAAGGACGGCCACCTGGACCTTAGGCTCCACTCCCGTGCCCAGGGCCTTTTCCGCCTCTTCTTCAACCCGGCCCTGCCCTCTTTGGACGACTACTACGAGCCCTACACCTTCCGTTATTCCGACCTCTTCACCGCTCCTGAAACCGAGTACCAGCCCACGGCCATTCCCGTGTCCATGATCACCGGGGAGCCCATGACCCCGGAGGCGGGGCCCAATTGGGACGACGACCTGGGGGGAAGCCCCCTCTACGCCCAAAACGACCCCAACCTCAAGGTCCTAGACCCCGAGGTGCGGGCGCAGCTTCAGGAGATTGAGGGGGTGGTCTTCCAGTACCTGCCCCGGATCTGCAACCACTGCCTGAACCCCGCCTGCGTGGCCGCCTGTCCCAGCGGCGCTATCTACAAGCGGGCCGAAGACGGCGTGGTCCTGGTCAACGAGAACAAGTGCAAGGCTTGGCGGATGTGCGTGGCCGCTTGCCCCTACAAGAAGGTCTACTACAACTGGGCCACGGGCAAGAGCGAGAAGTGCATCCTTTGCTTTCCCCGGCTGGAGACCGGCCAGGCCCCGGCCTGCGCCCACTCCTGCGTGGGACGGATCCGCTACATGGGGGTCTTGCTTTACGATGCCGACCGCATCCCCGAGGCGGCCATGGTGCCGGACGAGGAGCTGGTGGCTTCCCAGCTCTCCCTTATCCTGGACCCCTTTGACCCCGAGGTCATCGCCGCCGCCCAGGCCGAAGGAATAGACGAGGGCTGGATCAAGGCGGCCCAGAACTCGCCCATCTACAAGTTCGTTAAGGTCTGGCGGCTCGCTCTCCCCCTCCACCCCGAGTACCGCACCCTGGCCATGATGTTCTACGTTCCTCCCCTCTCCCCGGTGGTGGCCACGGTGGAGAAGGCCCTGCGGGCGAGCCAGGGCAATGGAGGCCTGGTGCGGCTGGACCTGCCCGAAACCGACCTGGACTTTGAGCTATACGCCAGCTTGGACAGGGCCCGCATGCCCGTGACGTACCTGGCGAACCTCTTCGCCGGCGGGAACGAGGCCCTCATTCTGCCCATCCTCAAGAAGATGTTGGCGGTGCGCATCCTCAAGCGGCAGGAGAGCCTCGAGGGCCGCCCCACGGAAAAGGCCCTACAGGTTCTGGCGGACGCGGGGCTTTCCCTAGAGGAGGCCGAGGCCATTTACCGCCTCACCACCTTGCCCACCTTGGAGGAGCGGTTCGTCCTGCCCCCCTACCACCGGGAGATGGCCGCCGAGGTGTGGAACGACCCCCTGGCCGCCAAGGGTGAGGCGGGCTTCGGCTACATCCAGCCGCCCGTGCGGGGGGAGTAGGAGGGAAGCATGCCGAACCCCATCCTGTTGGAAACCTTGGCTCTGGCCTTGGACTACCCGGTGCCGGGACGGCTTGAGGAGCTTTGGCGCCGGTGGATTGAGTGCCCCAGGAGCCCAGCCAAGCAGCGGTTGGAGCGCTTCTTGCGGCAGGTGGAGGACCTTTCCTTGGGCGAGTGGGAGGAGCTCTACACCCGTACCCTGGACCTTACCCCCACCACCGCTCCCTATGTGGGCTACGCCGCTTACGGGGAAAGCTACCTTCGGGGCGAGCTCTTGGCGGCTTTGGCGCGGGCTTATCGGGAGCTTGGCCTTGACCCAGGGAGCGAGCTTCCCGACCACCTGGCGAACGTCCTCCGCTACCTGGCCCGTTGCCAGGCGCCCTTGCCTGAGCTTTTGGAAATCCTGCCCAAAGCGCTTTCCGAGATGCAACGCACCCTGAAGACCCTGGACGCCAAGAACCCCTACCTTCTGCTCCTCGAGGCCGTCCAGGATGCTTTGCAAGAGGTCTTGACAAGGAGGTGAAGGATGAACTGGAACACCCTCCTTTTCGGTGCCTTCCCCTACATCGCCCTCACCTTGGCGGTGGTGGTCACCGCCTACCGCATGGTCTACCGGCCCTTTTCCGTTTCCGCCCAGTCTAGCCAGCTTCTTGAGCAAAAACGCCTCTTCTTCGGCTCCACCGCCATGCACTGGGGGCTGGTGATCGTTCTCCTAGGCCATCTCTTGGCCCTCTTCCTCCCCAAGGGGCTTCTCCTTTGGAACGCGGTCCCCTTGCGGCTTTACCTCTTGGAGATAACCGGGCTTGGCCTGGGCCTTTGGGCCTTGGCGGGCACCTACGTCCTCCTTGCTCGCCGCATCGCCGTGGCTCGGGTGCGGGCGGCCTCCACCCCTATGGACTACCTGGTCTTGGTCCTGGTCTTCGTCTCCGCCCTTACCGGGGTGCTCACCGCCCTCCTTTACCGCTACGGGAGCTTCTGGTTCCCTGCGGTGATGACCCCCTACCTGTGGTCCGTCTTCACCCTCCAACCCAGGCCCGAACTCCTTGTGGACCTGCCCTTCTGGACCAAGCTCCACGTGTTCAACTTCTGGCTCCTTTTGGCCCTCTTCCCCTTCTCCCGGCTCGTGCACATCGTCACCGTGCCCCTGGGGTACCTGGTGCGGTCCTGGCAAATCGTGATCTGGGTTAGGAAGCTGGCGAGGTGAACCATGGTCCACGACCCTAGGCAACTGGAAAGGGAAAGGCCAGATCGGCTTCGCGTCCTCTGGCTTTCTACCCTAGCCTTCACCCTGATGTTCGCTGTCTGGCTCATGTTCGGGGTGCTGGGCGTGCCCATCCGCAAGGAGTTTGGCCTCTCGGACGTGGAGCTTTCCTGGCTTTCTGCGGTGGCCATCCTGAACGGCTCCTTGTGGCGGCTTCTGGCAGGCATCCTCGCCGACCGCTACGGGGGAAGGCTGGTCTTTACCCTAATGCTTTTCTTCACCGCCATCCCCGCCTACTTGGTGTCCCGTGCCGGAAGCTACCAGGAGCTTCTCCTTTACGCCTTCTTGGTGGGTTTTGCCGGCAATAGCTTTAGCGTGGGCATCGCCTGGAATTCCGCCTGGTTCCCCAAGGAGCAACAGGGCTTTGCCCTTGGCCTTTTCGGGGCGGGGAACGTGGGGGCCAGCGTCACCAAGTTCATCGGCCCGGCCCTCATCGCCAGCATCCCGCCTGCGGGATATCTGGGGGGGCTTATCCCCGGGGGTTGGCGCTTTATCCCCTTCCTCTACGCCATCCTTCTAGTGCTCATGGGCTTTGTCCTCTGGTTCGGCACCCCCAGGAAAGACAAGCGCCCCGGGCAGGGGCGTCCCTTCCTGGAGATGCTTAGGCCCCTCAAGTACGTGCGGGTCTGGCGCTTCAGCCTCTACTACGTGGTGGTCTTCGGCGCCTACGTGGCCTTGTCCGCTTGGCTTCCCAAGTACTACGTGGATGTCTTTGGCCTGCCTTTGCACGAGGCAGCGCTCCTCACCGCCCTTTTCATCTTCCCGGCAAGCCTCCTCCGCCCCGTGGGCGGGTACTTCTCGGACCGCCTAGGGGCTCGGCGGGTCATGTACTGGACCTTCGGCATCATCCTCTTCGCCTCGGGCATCCTCATGATGCCCGAGGGGCACATCGTCCTCTATACCAAGGGGGGGACCAAGGAGGTCATGCAGTTTACCATGAACGTCTGGCTTTTCACCCTTCTCGTCTTCCTCATCGGGGTGGGGATGGGCATCGGCAAGGCGGCGGTGTACAAGCACATCCCCACCTACTTTCCCCAGGACGTGGGCGCGGTGGGAGGGTTGGTGGGAATGCTGGGGGCATTGGGAGGTTTCTTCCTCCCGCCCCTTTTCGCCTACGCCCAGGCTTGGACGGGCTTGCCCCAGATGACCTTCTTCGTGCTCTTCGTTCTCACCGCCATCGCCTTCCTTTGGATGCACTTCACGGTGATCCAGCTTCTCCAAGAGGAGGCCAAGCACCTGCGGCACGAGTTTGAGATGAAAGGAGACCGGTAATGACCAAGAGCACCAAGGGTACGTGGATTACGGATTGGAACCCAGAAGACCCTAAGCGCTGGGACCCTGCCTTGGCCTGGCGCACCCTTTGGATTACCACCTTTAACCTCACCCTCTCCTTCATCACCTGGTATGTGGTGAGCGCCCTGGTGGTGCGCCTGCCCAAGTCCGGCTTCCCCTTGGACACGACCCAGCTTTTCTGGCTCACCGCCATGCCGGGGTTAGCGGGGGGGACGTTGCGCATCGTTTGGACCTTCCTGCCGCCTATCTTGGGCACCCGGCATCTCGTGACCTTTTCCACCTTGCTCCTCCTTGTGCCGCTATTGGGCTGGGGCTTCGCCGTGCAGAACCCCAATACGCCCTACTGGGTTCTCCTCCTGCTGGCCTTCTTGGCCGGCGTGGGCGGGGGAAACTTTTCCGGCTTCATGCCCTCCACCAGCTACTTCTTTCCCAAGCGCCTGCAGGGAACGGCCTTGGGCTTGCAGGCGGGGATCGGCAACTTTGGGGTTTCCGTGGTGCAGTTTGTAACCCCTTGGATCATCGGTTTTGCCCTCTTCGGCTCCTTGTTGGGCGCTCCGCAAACCTTTACCCCCAAGCCCGGTCTCAGCCAGCCCATCTGGCTGCAAAACGCCACGTTTGTCTGGATTCCCTTTGTTTTGGTGGGGGCCTGGCTCGCATGGACCTTTTTGCGGAGCGTTCCGGTACGGGCCAACTTCCGCGAGCAGTTTGACATCTTCCGCGACAAGCACACCTGGATCATGACCAGCCTCTACATCATGACCTTCGGCTCCTTTTCGGGCTTTTCCGCCATCTTCCCCTTGCTCATCCGGGAGGTCTACGGGAAGTTCGATGGCGCCCCCGATCCCTTGCGCTATGCCTTCCTTGGTCCCCTGGTGGGTTCCTTGGCCCGGGTGTTGGCCGGGCCCATTACCGACCGCTTCGGCGGGGCCATTGTGACCCAGGTGTCCGCCATGGGTATCCTCGTTTCGGCCCTCTTGGTCACCCTCTTCACCCGGCCCACTTCATTGGAACAATTCCCCTTCTTTGTGCTGGCCATGCTCCTGGTTTTCTTCTTTAGCGGGGTGGGCAATGCCAGCACCTTCAAACAGATGCCCATGATCTTCCCCCCGAGGCAGGCGGGTGGGGTGATCGGCTGGACGGCGGCCATCGCCGCTTATGGGCCCTTTATCTTCTCCACCCTGGCCGCCTACACCCAAAAGGCCACGGGGGGCTTTACCGCCTTCTTCTACGGCCTCATGGTCTTCTACGCCCTGAACCTCTTCCTGAACTGGTACTACTACGCCCGTAGGGGGGCGGAGAAGCCCTGTTGAGCCGAAGCCCAACGGGTGGGCCTCCGCCAAAGGCGGGGGCTTTTCCCTTTGACCTAGGTCATGGCAAGAGGAGGACTGGCCCGGGGAAACTGAGGGCGCTATGGAGCTGGACGTTCGTCCCATACCCCCAAGAGAGCGGCACCCACGGATCTTTGGCGTCTTTGACAGCTTGGAGCCGGGGGAGAGTTTCGTCTTGGTCAACTCAAAACTTGCACTTATGCACCCTGGGGATAGTTATGCTCGGGGGACCACTT